>JAHKLF010000249.1 GCA_029856615.1 Candidatus Njordarchaeota archaeon | reverse complement strand
TACCATCCCTGAGTTTAATTTCATCCGCAAATTTTCCCGCAATAGCTAATTCGACAGGAAATACTTTATCGCTTAATAATCGACTAACGAGCTTACTTCTTCGTAAGTAATAATATTTAACGATGGGACCCCATTCCTCGTCAAACATTATAATAGCTAAGCCTCGAATACCAGATTTGAATAGTTGGGAGAAACTTGTTTTATCTAGATGTATGGGTGTAGCTTCTGGTTCACTTGGGAAAAGCTGACTGAGGTTTTCAGATGTAATCATAATTTGAGAACCTCCGAGGTTATTAGTATATTTGCTAATAAAAGGAGAAAAAGGCTTAAGGAATAATGTTATTTGCGTAATACGTATTAGGGATTCATCTCAATATATTTGGCAATTAATCTTTCGGCTTCTTCAAGATCCTTATGCGTGTCAATAGCCTTCCATAATACATTTCCAAATTTAACTCCTACCAATTTTCCTTCTTGAGCTAAACGTGGGAAGGCTGTTTTCTCTATATCGCCCTTTTCGGGTAAATAGTCGAATATATCAGAACGGAAGCAATAGACGCCTGCATTTATCCAGTAGTCTCTTAATATGGGTTTTTCAACGAATTCTAAAATTTTACCAGTCTTATCGTCCACTTTTATCACACCATACGGACTTGGAAGAGGAACTAATGCTAAAACGCCTATAATATCGTCACTCAAGTGAGATTTTAAGTCATTGAGATTCAGATTTGTAATTATATCGCCATTTAGAACGAAGAAATATTCTTCATTTCTAAGTATGCATTCCGCATTCTTTATGGCTCCAGCAGTACCTAACGGCTCTTCTTCTATGACATAAGATACTCTCACATTGTATTTCCGTCCACTACCAATTTCATCGAATATCTTTTCTTTTAAGTAACTTACGGCAAGTACGATCTCATTTACACCGAATTTAGTTAACCAATGTATCTGATGGACTAGAATAGGGCGACCAGATACTTTAATGAGTGGTTTAGGTACTTCATTTGTATATGGTCGTAATCTTTTTCCAAAGCCTCCAGCTAGTATTAGGGCTTTCATTATGCCTCACGCTAACCAATATATTCAAACAAACTTCTCAGTGAAATGTTGTAGAAAAATAATTTAAAAACAATTCTTATACCATATTTCGGAATTTCTTATGCATCTTATCATCAACATCTATTTTAAATATTAAAGTAAATGCTACCTTTGAACTAATAATTCTTAAATCGAGTTATTGATAAATATGTATATTTGAGAATTTCATACTTCTTGTTTAATCCTGAAAATTAGGGGATTTCTATGCGCATGAGTACAGGTTTCGTGAGAGCATCACGCTACGATGATAAAGTTCGACGTGTTTTATTTGCACTTCTTAAGGGTAAAGCCAGAGAAGATGAAATATTAAGAGCTGCAGCCGAATTCAATAAAAAGGTTTTTGGGATTTTACAGGAAAAAGGAATAGAAAAGCGTGATGTTATAAGAATTTCGTGTGAATTTGACTTAGAAAATGGCAAAATTGTATGGAAATGGGATACACTAAACATAGAACATTACGAGGAGGCCGTTGAAATTGGTGCAAAGATGAGTGCTCTCTTAGCTCAAATGGAGGAGCAGGAGAAGTTCTTAGAGGAAGCTCTTAATAGGCTTACAAATGTTGCTAATAAGCTTCGGGAGGTTGCGGATGAAATAGACACGATTATATCAGAATTTAAAAGACGTAGGGAACTTGTTTCTTCATAGAATTTGATCATTTATTTTTTTCTTTTTCTTTACATAAGAAAATTCTGCATAATAAATTGTATCATCCTCAACGTTTTCGAAGACTATAGTTCCTGGGCCTATAAAGACATTTTTTCCTATTAAAACACCGGGCATTGTTGCTACATGGACTCCAACTTCCGTGTTTCGCCCTATAATGGTACCTAATTTTGTTAAATTGGTTTTTTCTTTTCTATCCTTTACTCTGACTTTAATCTCCTTGCGATCTAACCGTAAATTCGCGGACACAAATCCAGCACCTAAGTGGACATTTTCATCAAGAATGGAGTCACCGAGAAATCCCGAGTGAGTCTCAACATTCTCTTGGAGAATGCTTCTCGCTACTTCCATGCTACATCCTATTATACTATTAGCTTCAATGTTGCTATTGCGTATTAAGGTATGATCTCCTATAATAGTATTCTTTCCAATATAAACAGGTCCATTTAAAACAGCGTGTCTCAATATTTTAGCTTCCTCATCGATGTAAACTGCTCCTGAAATGACTGCCCATTTACTGACATTGGAATTTTTATGGATGAATTTTCTTGAAAGTACTTTAGAGAAGATAAAGTCTCTTATTTTCAATAATGTCCAAGGATATAATGAAAAATGTTCTATTGTATGTCTAGTTTTACTCACAATATACTGAAGAAAAGACTCACTTTCCAATGCTTTTGACAGAAGAAATGAAGATCCATAAAATATTCGTAATATATCTTTGCCAGTGAAACATAAGCTCGTGTATCTGATGTTTTTTCTAAGGATATCCCCGACTGCTACATCATGTCCATGCGCTACTATTACTTTTTCACCGCTTACGTAGGAGATGACATCTCTTAGAGCATCTTTCATTTTGGTCCAATGACCACTTTTAATGAGAATTTTGAAGGAGTATTTGTCGAAATTTATTTTTTCTGCGAATTTCTTATCCTTATTGTTAACTAATATTATCAATTTCTTTATTGGTAAATTGACAAGCGAATTCAGTGTATGTTCTATCAAATATTTTCCACAAATCCTTAGAAAAGATAAACTCTTAGCATCTAGAGGCCAAGAATTTTTGTGAGGATCAAGAGCTATTAATATGGTATCAATATTTTCTAGCATAGAAAAAGCCTCCGAGATGCCGGTCTTCATCATGACGTCTCTGTCGGGGCCATTTTCATCATCGGCTTGCATTTTTTAATAAAACATACCTGATGGCCCCACGGGCCATCGTTGACAGCAAAGTAAAAATTTCCTATTTCTGTCTACTGTGGTTGGGGGTGGCCAAGCCCAG
>JAHKLF010000248.1 GCA_029856615.1 Candidatus Njordarchaeota archaeon | reverse complement strand
TCATCCGGCTTTCCATAGTGTCTATCATCATACTGTATGTCACCCATTATTAGGAGATTTCCGCCGCCTTCTAAGTATTCTTTAATTATTGAAAGTTCTTCCTCCGTGAATCCCGTTCCGGGATTCGGAATAACTAGAACATCGTACTGAGATAGATTCTCTAAAGGTAGAGGCGCTGCAGTAGCATTATATGATGATACTTCTACTCCCATTTTTTGCAAATCATTTATTATCGTTGTATAACGTTCTGTTGAATAATACTGATTTTTTGAATTCCTAAAGACTATTTTTAGTTCGGTATTATCTGTCGCTGAGAGGGAGATAAAGGAAAAACTCGCTAGAATTATGATGCAGAAAAGTAATGCGGGGAGATACATACGCATGTCGTCTCACCAAGAAAACCTAAAAATCCCATATTTTTTCCAACTATAAAAAAATAATGTGAAAAGGAGAAGTGAGAATCCTATTTTCTTCGCGCGTAAGCTACATAACCTAGAATTCCTATTACCACAACGATGATGACAGCGACGATGAGCATCGGTGATATCGTTGGACCTGGCGTTGGTCTCTTTACTACTGTGATATCAATTATCACAGAATTACTATTCCCAGCTAAATCATAGGCAACGATTGTGATAGTATGATCTCCTAGCTCCTCAATAATGATCCATGTAACTACATGTGTTCCGGGATTCTCAATTGTCTTATTCAGAACACCATCTATGTATATCTCAACGTATGCAATTCCGGTCTCATCACTCAAATCAAATTCCAGAGTAATATTGCCTTGATATACTGTGTCACCACTCTGAGGCGATACTGGCGTGATTGTCGGACTAACCGTGTCGACTACGAAGGAGATTTCATCATAGTTATACAAGCTAGCTTTATCTACGGCATAAATTCTCACTATATGGGTTCCGTCATCGAGATCTCGAATAGTATACTCATTTGTCGCTGCCCCAACGGTACCTACTAATGCTCCGTCGCAATAGATGATGAAGAAGCTAACTCCTACATTATCTGTTGCGTTCCAAGATATGGTTACGTCTCTGACGTTGAAATACTCTTTCGGTAATGGCTGAATCTCAATTGTAGGCTTCTCGGTATCCCCTAATAGTGTTGGACCTAGAACCCAATTTAGTATGTTTTCTGCAAATTTAGCGTTTTGAGGATCTAACTCATATGCAAGCGTTCCAGATCCTCCAAGAGCAATTATTTTTCCACCATTTTGGTTCTCATACGCTGCTGCCGCCACGATCATTCTACCAGTTATGTTTGTCTTACCTTCAGTTGTATTAACGTACGTTGTTGGATTACCGTAGATTACTGGGATTGCCAGATCTGAAACATTTAGATACGTAGAATACGAGAATGCCACATAATCTAATTCTTGCGTTAAAATTTGAGCTAAGACGTCTTCTCCAAATTCTGTTAATTTTGGTATCCTGACATTATCCTCCACATTATTCTCTTCGTCGATTAATAGTCCCTCCTCCCATGTTATTCCATATTCGCTAGTTAAGAGGTTTAGATTAGAGGCGTTGAGGTATGCATAGAATGTACCCATTATTAGTATGGCTCCCCCATTCTCGACGTAACTCTTGAGCAAATCTATTTCAGTTGGAGATAATGGAGTTTCTGGGTTTGGAATTATTATCAAATGAGCCTTACTTATGATATCTTGCGTCAATGTCTCATTATTTATGTATACATATCCCCAATCCACTAGTAGATCTAATAGCCCATATAATCGAGAAACACCATAATATTGGTCATGTCCTTGATCCAAGACTATCATGGTATCATATGCATAAACCATTACCTTCGTTGTGAAGATTTTTAAATTCCCTAATGCATAGGTACCTGAGGTAGTAATCGTGATCTCGTATGCTCCTCTTTCGCTTACTGAGATGTAATACTTAAGGACAACACTTGTGCCAGCATCCATATGGTCAATATGGGTCTCCGTATCATTAGTTGTTGTTAATCCCTCAGGCAAAGTAATGTTAACCCAGATATCATCTGCATCGAATATTCTGGGCGCCTTGGCCTTAACTTCTAGCGTGAATTCCGTTGTTTCCCCTAGGTATAGTTTCCACGGAGAAGCTTTAGCCTCAACCTCTATTGATGGCAATTTGACTTCTATCTGTGCTGCTTTAGAGAATCCTGGTAAGTTATCACACCACACCTTTACTGTTATGTTAGAAGAAGTTTCGTCTGTTCCATTTATATGCCAAACGAACGTCTTTTCCTCTCCTGGTGCGAGATTACCGATTAGAACATCATTAGTGGCGTTCTTGAGACCTACTCCAGGGGCCGTTTCAATTCCTACGTGTACATTTCTTGCTGTTACTTCTTCATTGTTTCTTACGGTAAAGTAAACGTATCCCTCTTCTCCAACATATAATTCGGATGGCGCATCCAATGAGACGATCTCCAGACCTTCTGCCAATAGCCAGTGAATAACTCTTAGTCCGAAGGGTTTATTATCATATGATGCATAGAAATCATTTCTGAATATCTGAGCAGATCCGGCAGCAAAGAATCTTCCTCCAGTGATAAGATCCACAGCTGCGAAGAAAATAGTATCTTGGAATGTTTCTAGCGTTGTGCCATCCTCTAAGTATAAATATGTGTCCTCATCGCCCAATCCAACGAGATATATGGTTTTTACTGTATCATTACTTCCCACAAGCTTTAGTGCCGTACCCGAAAATTCCACTTCAAATTCACTATTATTGCTCACAAATGCAGCTACATTCGTATTTGCCCAATTATGAACTATTGGATAATAAACTGCTCCCGCATTTGTTGTATTATCGCGCACAGAAGCATCATACCAGTCTATCCCATATTTAACTGTAAAGTTGACAGTCCATGGCTCAAAGTATCTGTACCATGTTCCACCAACAAATATTGTTCCATTATAATTCTCTAAATAGCTTTGTAAAGCTGCAACCTCATCTTTAGTAACATTAACATTTGGATCCATAAAGAGAATAAGAGAATACTCCTCTAACGGAATTACATCGAAAGTATCTTCGGTG
>JAHKLF010000247.1 GCA_029856615.1 Candidatus Njordarchaeota archaeon | reverse complement strand
GTTGCCTATTGGGGCTACCGAGGACATGGTTATTGGCTCTCTTGATATTGAGAGGGCTTTGAGGGAGGGTCTCAGGGCTTTTCAGCCTGGTGTTTTGGCTAGGGCTAACAGGAATATTCTCTACATTGATGAGGTCAACTTGTTGCCGGATAATATTGTTGATGTTATTCTTGATGCGGCTGCTTCTGGCTGGAATTATGTTGAGAGAGAAGGTATAAGCGTATCTCATCCGGCGAGGTTCATCCTAGTTGGCACGATGAACCCCGAGGAAGGCGAGCTGAGACCACAACTATTAGATAGGTTTTCTCTAAGTGTATCCGTACATACTATAAAGGATGAAGGAATGAGAGCAGAAATTATTAGAAGAAATATGGAGTATTTTGAGGATCCTATTGGCTTTTATGAGAAATATAAAACTGAACAGAATAAGCTTCGTGAGAGAATATTAAAAGCGCGAGAGATTGTACCAGAAGTTGTTGTTTCCGAGGAATTGCTTTACGCGATCGCTAGATTATCAGTAGTATTAGAAGTTGATGGTCACAGGCCAGATATAGTTATTGCGATTACCGCTAAAACTATAGCGGCTTTTGAAGGGAGGCGGGAAGTTCGAGCCGATGACGTTTTAAAAGCTGCTAAATTAGCTCTGCCTCATCGAACGAGACGGGGCGGTTTCCTAGAACCCGCTACAATGGAAGAGATTGAGAGAGCTTTTAAACATGCGCTTAAGGACGCTAAGAAGTTACTTGCCGAAGCTCGATCTTAATAGGATTTTGTCGAATGGTATATTAATAAAAGTAATCAATCAAATACGACATGTTTAAATAAATAATTTTGTGAAGTATGTTAATTAACATATATGTTCTAAAAATTAAATATTTCATCGGTTATTGTCGAGAGACAAAGTGATGAAAAATTAGGTGATTACGTGAGTGTATCCCTCGCATTGAGAATGATAACACGAAGAAGAGCGTTATGGCTTGGTACTTCTATAGGAATTTTGTTAGCGTTAGCATTATTATCTGGAGCTTTGATGACGACTGATTATTTGGGTTACGCAACGCTATATAAAAGTATAGAGGATGTTAAGGTCGATATGTTAGCTTACGTATATGAATACTCAGAAGAATCGGGTGCCTTATTAACATCCTATAAGGATGTTCAAAGGGAACTACTAGAAATAGACTACGTGACTCATGCGGATCCTGTTGTGGTGTATAATCTCTATGCCACAAATATTACGTCAAAAGCAGGTAAAAATTCGGGTGATATAGAGAGACTCTGGTATATGCGAGTTCTAGGCATTCCTTCACAAACAGGGATTCCAGGATTCAATATTTACCAAGGTAATTTCACTTTTGAAGAAGGAGAAATAGCGATTGGGCAGAAATTAGCTAATTATTTAGAAGTAGAAGTAGGAGATAACATCACAATGGTTTCGATTGTTGAGGGAGAGTATGGACCCACACTTATCGAGATTGATCTGAAGGTAGTTGCAATAGTGGAATTCGGGGAGCCATGGGTCTCTATACTATCTGGTAGAGGATATATAGTAATGTCCCCGTTTGTTGGAGGAGCGATCTCTCAGCCAATGGTCGAACCAGTTGAGGATCCTAATTACGCGCTTGTTGGTGATATAGATTATATCACAAGTAATTTCTCGAAGATAATAACTCAGCATAAAATTCCTAATTACTTGGAAAGTATGTATGCTATCTTCGTTGATAGAGAGGAAATTATCAATCCGTGGGCTCTAGATAAAACATTGGAAAAGCTTAACTCGATTGAATATCAGGTTGAATTCGTGCTAAGCAAGTTTTATTCTGATTTTTGGGTGCAAAATAACCTAGCGCAAGCGATTCAATGGCATGTAATGATGTCCAATGCCATAAAGAGCGCACTTGTTTTTCAGTTACTGCCTTTAATTGTTCTGAGTCTCGTATTAGGCTTAATATCAAACTGGATCGCCGTAAATCAGAGGCGCAGAGAAATAGGATTATTGATGGTAAAAGGGGCTAAGGGATCGCAGATTTTCTCAATGATTTCGTTAGAATCTCTTATTGCTGGGCTGTTCGGAGGTTTTGCTGGATCTTTATTAGGATATGCGACAGCAATATGGAGTATCGATTTTATTTTACCAAAAATTGCCGAGAAATACCCACCAATGGGCTTTCTAGTTCAAATTATAAATGCGTACATAATAGGAGGCGTGATTGCGGGAGTAATAATAGGAATTATTGCCGTGTATCATCCCGCCAGAAAGGCATCAAAATTAAAGGTTCTAGAGGCAATATCGGAGTACGTAGAAGAGATAGAAGCGGGTGTAAGATTATCTAAATGGACGATACTATTCTTTATTCTCGGTCTATATTCAATAATAGAACTCGTACTTGGTTTCCCAGTATTAGCATTTACAATGAGGCTTATCCTAGAATCAAGGCTCTTCATATTGATCTTCTTAGCAATTCCAATAATCATTCTAGATATGGTATTAATGTACATTGGCCCATTTATCTTCGCATTTAGTGCAAGCAAGGTTGTATCATACTTCTCTACAAGACTAATAAGGCTTTATGAAATAATCGTGAGACCGCTAAGCGGAGCAATGAGCTATGTTGCTGTTAAGAATTTTATTAGAAAACCAGCTAGAGTTTCCAGAGTATTATTCCTGATTTCCTTAGCATTGGCAATGGGCGTGTTTCATGCTATTAGTAGCGCAACTAGTGAGCACCGAGTAATTATCGATACACAGATTAGAGTTGGAGCTGATATCTCCATATATTTCTCTGGTGGTGTGGATTACAATACCTCTGAGAAAATAATTATGAACTTATCTCAAATAGAGGGTGTCTTAGATAGCTGTAGGATTGGCTATGCGGGATTCCAAGAATATGCACAAGCATGGATAGACTTGTACTTCATAGATGCAAATTACTTCAAAGTCTCTTTCTTTAAGAATGCTTATCTTGAGGATATTGATTTAGAAACCGCTGTTAATAATTTAGCAACAGCAAATAACATAATATTATCGATAGGGGCAAAGAAGTATCATGATATC
>JAHKLF010000246.1 GCA_029856615.1 Candidatus Njordarchaeota archaeon | reverse complement strand
ATCCCAAGGATAATATTCCAGATGAAGGCGTAGTACATTACTGGTATGATTTTAATCGAATTAGGTATTACTCAAGTCCTTACGAATAAACCATTAACGCACTTCACCGTTAAATAATAGGTGATCTGGATTGTATAATAAAGGAAAATTAAATGTGAAGGCAGTCCTCATCATCTTCCTGATCACTTTTTCAATATTTCTAGGCATATATGCGTACTTCGTATACAGATATACCTCCCTCCTAATACCCTTAAATGCGGATCGAGGTTTCTCCTTAATAGAGATTAACGATGGAGGCTACGTGATCTGCGGTGTCATTTATACAATGTATTCGATAATTCTAAAAGTAGATGAATCGGGTAAGGTAATGTGGAGCAAGATATTTGATCAAACGCCATCAATATTAACTGACATTACATATATGGAGGGAGGGATATTCGCATTAGGAACCTTAACATCTAAAGAAATTGGGCGTGATGGAGTCTGGCTAGTCAAAATCGATGAACAAGGCAATGTACAATGGAACAAGATATATACACATATAGACAATTCAAGTGCCCACGGTAGAACGATCGCCAAAACAAGAGATCGGGGGTTGTTGATCGGCGCGGTTAAAATGAGAAATGCTACGGCTACGGATCTCGATATATGGTTAATCAAAATCAATGAGAAAGGGGATGTTGAATGGGACATGACCTACGGAGATGAAGGGGATGACGATGTTTTCGCTATTATCCAAGCTGTGGACAACGGATATATCGTTCTCGGCGTTACTGAGATCAACGGATCAGAATACACAAGAATCATTAAAATTAATGATAATGGCGCTGTAGAATGGAGCCGAGTATATAAGTATGGATTCGCTCACTCCATTACTCAATCTGGGAATAACGGCTACATCCTCGTTGGATGGGTCAGACATTCCAATTTGAAGGAAAATAGGGTGAAATTATGGCTGGCGAGGATTGATGAGCGAGGCGTCATGGAGTGGAATCGAACCTACGGTTTTGGCGCAGGATACTCGGTTATCCGCTCCTCTGACGGCAATTATGCAATTCTCGGGAATATCTGGTTTAACGAGACTTACGCTGATGCCGACATATTATTAATGAAGGTTGATGAAAACGGCAGTATAATTTGGAATAAAACCTATGGTGAGCATGGTTATGACTGGGGTTTCTCAATAATTCAAAATTCTGACGACGATTACATAATTGTTGGAGAAACTACTTCCTTCGATGCTGATGGTGTTGATATATTACTCATGAAGATTAATGAAAATGGCACCTTAGAATGGTTCAAAATTTATAGTGGTTCCAAATTTAAAGTATCATTTGCTATTTACAATGTGCATGCTTCAATGGTTAGTATTATAGAGCTCGATCGTGAGACTATACGTCGTCTTTATCCACACTAATTCTCACTCATTTTTGTCACTTTCTGCTTGATAACCATAAATTGAGACCTTTCTAATCGATAATTAGCAATGTAATGAAAACTAAGATTTCACGCGATTAAAATCACTTAAGACTATTTTTTAATAGATGCAAAGATTTAAAAGACTCATAAATGATATTGATCATAAGAATTCATTATACCGTTAATTACGCAAAAATAAGCGTGGTGGTACGGATGAAAATATCTAGGAATTTTTTTAACTTCTACTCATCGGAATTCTCGTTGTATCATCAGTAATCTTTTATTCTGTTTATAGTAAAAAAGGAATAGAAATTACTATAAAATTTGAGAATAAGGGAATGGATTTATCAATACTAAATACGAAAAAGGAAGTATTCGCTCAGATTGATGCAATTATACCGGATGGAGCAAACGCTTCAATGAGAATATTCCATGGTAAGGTTAAAAACTTAAGGATATATCTAGACCCAAACAAACCCAAGTTCAAGTATGTATTGAATAGGTGGTCCTCCCTATACAGAAATAGAGAAAAAGCAAGCGAGCTAAGTACATCCCTCATCGTCTCTTTATGGGTTAGAATTGAGAATAAGGATTATAGGGTTATCCCAGATAAATTCATTACTTATAGCCCTATTCTGGCAAAGAGGAAGCTTTTAACTTATCAGATAATCGTTCATGCAAATGAATTGGAAGAAATAGAAAGCAATAATCCCTCCACCTTCAACACCTTAGATGGAACGGGCATTCAGGTCTACTATGTATGGGAGCTTGTACCAGAATACTCTTGGATTCCTAATGACTTTGTTGATGTCCCATTATTAATTATAAATAATACGGGGTCAAAGAACTCTAAAATAGATTTCAGCGTAGAATTCAGTGCTCAAAAAAAGACCCTATTTAAAGTTACCCTCTCATATGGGAATAACATAGCAGAAAAAATCGCAAATGGCCAGACCCCCGAATTAAAGATATATAGTAAGGGGCCCAGCCTAGCATATTATTACGATTTCTATGCGGATGACGAAGCATATAAGGGAGAGTTTAGATATGTTTGGATTTCAGCAAAACCAGCTCATGAGTTTTACCGTGAGTATAAGGAAGTGTATCATTATGGTGTATTGATATCTAAGGAGCCCACGGGAAAAGAGAAGATAAGAGATCTCATAAGAGATGTGGAATTAGAGACACAGCATGATATTCGGGGTGGAGTAAAAAGCCAACTAAACTCTTTCGATAAAAATGTCATGCATAACATTTATCGTGGAGTCACAATGGATCACCTGTACATATCTGGTACATATTTAGCAGATGGCGATTTGGATTCTGGTGAACGTGTTTTATTAAAAAGGATATTTCATCATTACGATGTAAAGAAGGTGAATTTCGAGATAGGAATTCCTGTCGGCGCCATGGCTGCTATTTTCTTGCCTAGTCCGTGGAGTGCAATCATAAGCGCTCTTGCATTATCTATATCTTATTCTGAGGAATACCAGCTCACCATTTCAGGTGGTATTGAGAATGACGGCCCCGCTAATAATGAGCTAGTTTATGTCGCCATTAGTAAATATAGGTATGTTGTGAAGGTTTTGTGGTGGGAGGAATATTATAATGTTCCTGTGGGGATCTATATTGAGTGCCTATAAATTTTCTTTATCATATTTGCTATAT
>JAHKLF010000245.1 GCA_029856615.1 Candidatus Njordarchaeota archaeon | reverse complement strand
TCATGATCCGCACCATGCTCAGCTGCTGAGAAGACTGCAATTATAACAAATATTATTCCTAGTAAGAAGAAACCCCAACTAATTTCAATCCATAATTGCGGATTTAACCACCAAGTTTGAAACATGATAGGAGCACCAAATGATAATCTTCCAATTTATATAGTATGATATAATTCATTAATAAATATATAGTTGCCTATTAATAATTGCGTTTAATATAGATCTTTTTAAAGTTCATTAAGGTGACAGAAAACGCAATTAAACTATAAAAAGCGAGAATCGGAAGAGAATTTTCAGGCATATTAGGAAGTAAGCTTCTTAGTTAGGTAACGAAAAGCGAATGTACTACATAATGATTTATATTCTTCATTAACGTAGTGTAAGGATTTTTGGAGCAATGATGAGAATGCCCCTCTACCGACTTTAATGAGGATCCTTGCCCTCTCTGAGCTTAATATCTGCGTTTGTTGGATACATCACCACTTCTATTCTAATAAAAATATAATGAATACTGCGATGAAAATAATTCAAAGACTTTAAATTGCTTTTCCATCTTAAGTGTTCTATGCTACGCCAATTGGTCTGGTGAAAAAGAAAATGCTTACAGCATTGACACGTGGAAGAATTCTAGAACGTTTAGGTAAAGATTTAATCATCGAGCCTTTTCATGAAGAATGCTTAGGTGAGATTACCTATGACATAAGTCTAGGCCCCGAATTTGTTTTTGTCGAGCCGCATTATACGCCGATTATTGATCCAGAAAATTTGAATGTTAGAGCAAATAGAATTTACGCAAATCAAATATTTTTGCAACCTCATCAATTCGTATTAGGAAGAAGTGCTGAGTGGATTGAGCTTCCCAATGACATTTTTGTAATAATCTCTGGCAAATCAAGTCTCGCAAGAATAGGACTCGAGGTAGAAGCAGCACACGTGCTACACCCAGGGCATAAGGGATACGTTGTACTAGAGATAAGTAATCGGAATACCGTGCCAGTGAAGTTAAAAGAAGGTATGCTTATCGCTCAACTACTTTTCTTTAAAACAGAACCCGTTGAACCATATATTTCAAAAGGCACTTTTGGTGTCCAGAATTATATTGAGTTGCCGAATAAAATAAGATTTATTAATATTAAAAGAGAAAGAACAAAAGCTATTTCACCTAGTCAGCCGCGGCGGACTAAGTCATCGCCTTAAGCTCTTACTCGCCGTTTTTCATCATCCAGTAACTTTTTCTATCTGACTAATATTATATTAACCACGGATTAAATTTTCCTTCTTCTTCTCCATTTATGTTAATCTTTATGTGCCCAAATTGTATATTCGCCAATATATCTAATCTAGCTCTTGTCCATACCAAAAGTTTCTTAGTTTTAATATCGAAGTCCAAGATCACTCCTAAACCTAAAAAGCGTCCATTAAAATCTGTAAAAGCGACTAAAAGATGTTTTATATCGTTAGGTGTTATATTTATAATTTCTCTCTTGTTTAATCTTCTTCTTATTTCCTCCAATATTGATCCATGAACTTTATGATCTGTTAAAATTAATAGTGCATCCTCGCTTTCTTCAACATATGGAATATCTTCACCAAAGAATTCAGATAGGATATTTAGAGCAGTTTCAGATGGTTCTTTACCTGTTCCAAGGAATCCATATGATACTCCTAGTGAGTCCAAGGATACTACTATTTCGCGTGCATCCTCAAATTCTTTTCTAAACATTTCGGCTCTTATTTCTCTTCGCTCCTCACGTGGCCGCATTTTGACTCTAGGTGGGGATTCAACATGAAAGAATTCAGCCCCGTAGCCCTCTAAAGCTCGCTTCAAATGCAATAGTTCATCTTCTCTTTTCTCAATAAAGACAACTAAATCTGGATGAACTGCCAAATATTTTAGCATCTTTAATTCTCTACCCCATCTATCGCATACCCAACCAGTAGTATCAATCAATATGATATCCATTCCATACTCTATTGCTCTTCTAATCATCTCCAACGTACCAATGATGGATCGTTGCAGAATTCCGGCTGGGGTGACATTTCCCACGAAAAAAGCGTCCAAAAGGATGGCTTCCGATAAGTGAATAATTGGATGTTCTATGGTACCTAATCCTATAGTAGTTGGCGGGCCTATATCGCTTTGTCCTGTATCAGCATCAATTAATCCAATTTTCTTTCCACTTAAGAATAGTTTGTTAGCTAAATATGTTATCAGACCAGTTTTTCCAGTATCAACGTTTCCTATTACCATTACTTTATACCCAGAATTTGTTTTTTCTAAGAGAGAAAAAAGACAGTTCCAACTCTCGGGTATGAGTGGATCCTTACTTTCAGATATAAATCCTTCATTCCCAAACGTGATGTTTAACTTACACTTTGTAGGAGAATATAGAGGTGCAGCCCTATGTTCTGGTAAATAAATAGTTTCACCTTTCGAATATTTAGCTCCAAATACTTCTATTTCACCATCTAGAATTTCAATCCAGAGTTCCCCAGATAGGAAGCTCCATGAATCCTTATCAAGCTCAACATACACTAAAGATCCCCTTAAGTATAGTAGTAACTCTATGCTACAAGACTAACTATTTTCAATATATGAATGATCTTATCAAGATTTATTCTCGTGGGCATTAATCTTTAATTTCTATATTGATGTTTAAATAAAGAAACTCAAAGAATTATTCCTATCCTTTGAAATCATTTTGTATAATGTTTAAAAATCACGAGAACATAGAAATCAATATTATACTATTCTATTGGAATTGGGGAGCATGAAAGCTAGGTGGTCATGCTAATGGAACTATTAAAATCACTAGAAGAACCTCATGCGATTCCAGTTAATGAAATAGCCCTTGCTCTAGGTACGGATCTCAACAAAGGTTTATCTATAAGAGAGGCAGAGAAACGTCTCAAAATATTCGGTTACAATGAAATTGTTGCCAGAAAAGTAAAAACAGCATTGCACATCTTTCTAAATCAATTTAACGACATTTTTGTGATTATACTATTAGTAGCTATCTTAATTGCAATATTTGTGGAAAGATCGATTGTCGATTCTGTTGTAATAGGATTAATCGTCTTAGTAAAT
>JAHKLF010000244.1 GCA_029856615.1 Candidatus Njordarchaeota archaeon | reverse complement strand
CGATCCCTAAAGCAGATCCTGTTGATAAGCCAGCTATAATTATCCCTACATTATATATGCTAGAATAAGCTAACGTTCTTTTAACATCTTCCTGCATAAGTGCAATAATATTAGGTATGGTTACCGTAATTACCGCGATTATCAACAGTACGTCAAACAAGGTCAGTCGCCATGGAGCCAAGAATAACAATGCTCTCATAATCGCATAAACTCCTGCTTTAATTACGACACCCGAAAGCATAGCACTTATACCACTCGGTGCTGCTGGGTGAGCATCGATTAACCATGAATGCATTGGAAAGATAGCAGCTTTGAATCCGAATCCGCATATCATTAGGGTTAATGTTAATATTTTTGCTAATGACATTGGAGTTTGGTTGAAAATTCTGGTAGCAACAGCGATATTCAGTGTGCCGGTCATTGCGTATACTAATGAGAAACTTAATAATACCATTGTGCTCCCGGTAGCATCCATTATGAGATACTTTAATGCTGCTTCTATTGCTTCCTCATTCTTGAAATAAGCCACTAATGAAATTGCACTGACGCTGAGAGCTTCATAGAAAACAAAGAAAGTGAAGAAATCTCCTGCATATACTGTACCTAAAAGTCCTATTAGCATGATCAGCAAAAGGATATAGTATGCGTGAAGAGAATGTCCCTCCTCCATATAAGTGATAGAATACAATGCGACCATTAAACCAATAAACGCGAAGAGCATCGCCATAATTGCGCTGAAATAGTCAATAATAAAGCATGATGCATTAGGGGACTCAACAGTAAACCATCGCACAATTGGTCCTTCCTTCAAGTTAATGAATACCCCTATTACTTGGACTAATGTTATACCAATGGCTATAGTTGTTATAGATCCTAGAAGCTTATTCATTCGTCTTATTTTTCCTACAAAGCTTAGCATTGCTATGATTATAATTGCGATAGTTGGAGTAACGATGGCATACAACGGGTCTCCAAAAATCATTCCTGACTCACCTCATAGGACTATCAGTAAAATTATAATGAGGATACCTAAAATCGCATAAGCTATGTTAACGTTAGAAATCCCAGTTTGAATCCTCCTGAGCCCGCTAGAGAGTTTCTTAATTCCTCCGAGGAATACTCTATAGTAAATAGCGTTAATGTACCACCTATTATAGAAGAATTTGTATATTCCTCTCAAGATGATGTTTCTTTCTAATATCTTTGATGGATCCACTTTTCGGGATATGAAAGCGATATATGATGGATACATTCCAATTAGTATTAATAATAATGAAATATAGAACGTGAGCGATGTCGCATGCTCTAGCAAATATTCCATGATATTAATCATGTGGGTCTCTTCATGCAACCATGCTCCCTCGCCTGTTAAGAACATAAAGATATAGGGCCCAAAGAACCCTATTATCGATGAGATAAATGCAAGAACAACTAGGGGTATAAGCATGACGGGCTCGGCTTCATGAATACCATGCTTACTTACTATCTCCCTTACGTGGGGACTCTCCTCACCAAAGAATACATATCCAATCATTCTAAATGTGTAGAATGCCGTAAGCGCTACTGTAATGACAGCTAGCCCGTATAAGATCATATTTCCACTTTCGTATGCATAAGCAATTATTCCTTCCTTACTGAATGCTCCAGAAAATGGTGGAATGCCCACCAATGAGAGCGCTCCTACAAGCATCATCCAGAATGTAACTGGCATGTACTTTCTAAGACCTCCCATTTCATGAATGTACTTTGTATGAACAGCATGAAGAATCGCTCCCGCGGACAGGAATAATAAAGCTTTAAAAACAGCATGCGATGCTAGGTGGAATAGTGCGTATAGATATGCATGCGCATGCTCTAGAATCAATCCTGCAATTCCCAGACCCAGAAACATGTACCCTAGCTGACTTATTGTTGAGTAAGCTAAAATCTTCTTAAGCTCCTTAGCTACCATTCCTTGCGTAGCCGCTAAGAATGCCGTAAATCCTCCAACATAAGCTACAACGATGAAGAACATTTTCACAGCGGGGTATATGTCAGAAGCGTACAGCATTATTGGGAAAAACCTAGCAACGAAGTACACACCCGCTTTGACCATTGTTGCTGCATGTATTAAAGCACTCACGGTTGTAGGACCAGCCATCGCTTCGGGAAGCCATTCATGATACGGAAACTGAGCACTTTTACCAAATGGTCCCGATAGAATGAAAAGAGTAAATATCGGGATTATTCCGAGCTGGGCTATCTTTCCAACCCATGAGAAATTAGGATCGCTTTGAAGAGCAGTAAATCTGAATTCTGGATGTCCATAAACTTGCCAGGTTGCCCAACCAACTATTAATATTGCTATCAAGAAGAATACATCAGCAAAACTCGTCATTACTAATGCTTTGAAACCACAATGCGCATTGTATTCTCCCTCTGTTGCAAACGATGGATCGGGACTTGGCGCCGTCGATTTGTACCAAAAGCTTATCAACGCCCAACTACATAAGCCGACCATTTCCCATGCAATAAACATTTGAACTAAGTTATTAGAAACCACTAGAAGAAGCATGGCTCCAGCGAACATATTCATCCAGAACCAATATCTTCCAATATCTGGCTCATCTCGCATGTACCCTAAACTGAAAATAAATATCCATAAGGCGACAAAGGAAACGACATTTGCCATAAATATACTTAATGGATCAATTAAGATCCCTAATTTTAATTCGAAGTTGGCGACACTTGTCAGATTAATCCATGAGACTTCGTGATCAAATGGCATTCTGCCTAATATGGTACCCATTGGTTCATATATAACATGACCAGCTAAAGCATCCTCTATCATTGATAGAGCCATTATGCATGATAATCCTATACCCACAATTGATATTGGACCCACTAATTTTCTAGATAATTTTGCTAAGAACGGCGAAATTACCGCTATAATGAAGGGTATTCCCCAGATTAAAAAGTCCGCATACTGTATCATTTTCTCACCACCTCAATTTACTTAACTTTCTAATATCACGTGTACCAAACAGTCTGAAAGCCATAATAACTAGAGCAATCGCTAGAGCTGCTACTAGAGAACCTAATGCCATAGAGATTAT
>JAHKLF010000243.1 GCA_029856615.1 Candidatus Njordarchaeota archaeon | reverse complement strand
TCTGGAATATGCTACTAAAACTGATAAAATTAATACTGCGATCTTTAGAGAAGAGGTCTTAGAATATATGAAGAAGTTAAGATACATAATAATGGTTTCCGAGAAGGAAGCAATCTTGGTATCTATTCCAATAATAAAGGAGTATGACATCATGACTGGCGAGAAAATAAAAGAATATACTATTTCATCATTTCCTTTAACCTAATTACATCCGCAAGAAGATCAATCGTTGATTCAATATACCTAATGACAGTATACAAAGCATTTCGTGAATTTAATCTCTCTTTTTCATCCCTAAGTAATCTCCAGGCGTTCACTATTAAATATTGGAATAAATTGAGTTTAGGGCATATAGGGTCGTTTCTCAAGAGAGGTTTATTTAGCCAGAAAAGTTCTGCGGCACGCATCAATATACGTTCCTTTTCTTTTTCCTGTAAGCTGTCCCATAGTTTAGAATCAATTTCTTCCGCTTTTGAGATAACCAAATTAAGTATATGGAGTATGTATATTGCCAACCTTGAGAGAATTATGTAGTGGTCCCCGAGTTCTGATAACCCTTTTAATATCTCATACGGCTTTTCTGTGCAAAGTATAAGTGGGCTTAAAATTTTTTCCCGGAGTCTTTCACCGCCCCAGTTTGAGAATTCTTCTATCAGAATGTTATCAAGATTATCCGGTGAAACAATAATTCTTTGAATAGGTATACGGCGATCATCAACTGGTTTTCTTCCAGACTGTAAAAGTATTTCTGCGATGCCAAAAGGTAAAGATACGGTTTTCATTAATTCTATTTGGCGTTGTAATTTACCTTTTGTAACCCTAAATATCGAAAAAACAAGAATTTCCCGACCGTCCCATTCTAAAAAGCCGCATTTTTCTTTGCCTATTATACTGAAAACTAGTTTTTCTAAGTATCCATCCCTAAACAATTCCTTAAAACTTATAATTTTATATTCCTCTCCGTGAAATTTTACTCTGATTGCTTCTTTGTTTAATTGTTTCTGGATATTAGCGAGGACGAATGGATTCTCCCATTCATATAGAGGAATGAAATCTTCCGTATCTTCGATTTTTAAGCGGAATAAAGTAAGAGCACCGTCAAATTTCCTAATGGCACTATTCTCTGTAAGTTCTCTCATTAACCTGCGTCCCAAGAGATGTAAATTCATTTGGTTTTCCTCATGAAATAATAATCATCTTTAAGTTATTCCTTGAATGAGATTGGTATAAAGGATTTCTATTTACACAAGGGAGAACTAATGAAAAAGCTAAAATACACTTTCTTTGGCATACCACATGTTAAATTATATGACGTCACAAATCGCACAATAGCGTTATTAGGCTCCACGATTTTAACGAAGAGTATTCATTCTCCTTGTGGAATAAATAAAGCCGCTGATGTCATCAGAAAGGCAAGCATAGAATACACGGGATTTCTATCGCATCTTGATATTGAAATACATGAGAGAGATGTAGTTGATCTAGGAAATTTTTCTAGGGAAAATATAGGTCGTGCTGTGATGGGAGTATTAGAAAACGGAGGTATTCCCATAGTTATTGGAGGGGATCATGCTACGACCTATTATACATTAAGTGAGGTTGAGTTATCTCCCTTGCTATGGCTAGATGCACACCTTGATTTTGCACTAAAGACTTTTCATGGAGAAAGGATAAATGATGTTTTTCATGGGAATGTTTTGAGACTTTTAGTAGAGAAGCATAATCTCGAAACTACAATAGCTGGATTTAGGGGTTATTCCACTTTTGGAGAAGAATTAAAGAGTGTGCAAAAATTGGGTATAAAGCTTATATTTGCTGAGGAGACAACGACAGAAAGGTTAAAAAAATTGATAGAAGAACACGTTGCCGTGAGTTTAGACGTTGATTTCTTCGATGCAACATATTTTAATGCCGCGCGGGTTCCGGAGTTATGCGGTATGAAACCCTCTGACTTAATTATCGCTCTCAGGAATATCAATCATTCAAAAGTTAGGTATTTTGATATAGTCGAGTACTGTCCGCGTAATGATATAGGGTATGTTCACGCTAAGATATTAAGTCAAATAATTCTCGAAATTATTGGTATGTTTATAAAGATGGGATATGGCTAAATATATTTTCATACAAAATTTTCTTTGCCTTTAATTAGAATTAGCGACGGTGTTACTATTGCTAAGTGGGCTAGCAGGATGCATATCCAGCACTGAAACCAGAGCGGTATCCCAGAATGTAATTAAAATCCTTAAAAGAGAGACTCATCTTGGTGGGGATGGAACAGGAATTGCGCTCATAAATACGGATAAAAAAATCGTTGTTGAAAAGCATCCCGTGGATCTCATTAGATTTCTAAATAGTGCTAAAAATCTGATAGAATTTCCAGCTATAACGGGTATAGGAAATCTTAGATTTGCTACGCATGGTCGTCCGTCAGTAGAAAATACTCCTCCGTTATCAGACTGCTCGGGAAATATCTATGTAGTTTTTGATGGAATAATAAAAAATTATGAGGATCTAAGGGATAATCTCGCTGAGAGGGGACATATTCTAGCTTCAAGGAATGATGCGGAAATATTAGCGCACATGTTAGAGGAGAAGTTAGAGAATGATAAGAAAATAGAACAAGCTTTGATGGAGATAGGAAAAGAGGTAGAAGGGCATTATGCAGCAGTTTTTCTTTTCTCTGATGATCCAACTAATTTGGTGTTTCTAGTTAAAGATAGTAGAATTGTGATTGGTTTAGAGGATAACCAGAGATTTCTAGCTTCTGAAATGGAAGCTCTTATTGGTCTGGCTAAGAAATATTTTGAAGTGTGTAATGGTATCGGCCTCATTGGTCTCAAGGATCTCCAACTATATGACTTAAATGGCCATAAGTCTAAGGTCGAATTAAAAAATATTCCTGAGAGTATCGAGTATAAAGTCCCTGGCGGTTTTCAGCATTTTATGATTAGAGAGATCTTTGAGATTCCCGACGCATTGAAATTATCATTAATAGTGCACCAAAGATATTATCTAGAGTTGCTTGCACGGATGGTTTCTAAAGCTGATAAAATATATCTAATAGGATCAGGGTCTTCGTACTATGCATGTATGTTGAGCGCTTATTTGCTCAGAGAATTAGC
>JAHKLF010000242.1 GCA_029856615.1 Candidatus Njordarchaeota archaeon | reverse complement strand
GGAGGTCTCGTCTATACTCAATCTTAGTTTCTTTATTCGGTTCTTAGCCACAATCCCACGAGACATTTTATTTAGTTCTTGGGAATTAACTCTTGTTCTTCCTACTCCTACTAGGCATCCTTCTTCCGAGAAAATGAATACTTCGTCTCCCACTTCAAATTCTGAGAATGATATTACACCAGGTGCGAGAACATTATATCCCTGAGAAATTTTTTCACCTGCTATTTTATCAACCACGATATGTTTAAACCGTTTAATGACCCGCCGGAAATCGCGTTCTTCATAGGCTATATAAGAAAAAACGAGCTTCGCTCCCTCCGCTGAAAAAACGAATTCAAATTCTTGCTTATTAGGCACAAACCTTAAAGAGCCGATAATGTAACTATCCATAATTATTTCATCCATTCTATCGATGTAAGATACATGGTTAAGAAGAATAGGTGATTCAAAAAATCTATCATCCAGCTTAACAATTCTTCCCATAGACTCTTTTAGAATACTATAATCCCCTTTAAATGCCGGTCTAACGTCTCCAGGCGGTGATATTCTTATTTTCTCGCTTTTGTTCCCACAATGAGGGCATTTGTCGCCCAATAGAGGAAGATTACACTGTTTGCACCAGTATAGTTTGAGTTTCCCTAAATATGGCGCGGGCAATCTTAATTCACCAATTTAATGACAGCATCAAAGTAGCACAACGAGTTATAGTAGAAATATAAATGCGTTATACTGTAATCTAGATTAGTTAGATATCATATTTACTAATATTTAGGTAATGTTATTTTGAGATATTATGGGGATCAATATGTCAAGCGTTAAGATAATTGTGATGAAAGGCGATATTACAGAAGTAGACTGCGATGCTATTGTAAATCCCGCGAACTCTCTTATGCTTATGGGAGGCGGTGTCGCTGGGGCTATAAAACGCAAAGGTGGCGAAGAAATTGAGGAAGAAGCAAGGAGACACGCTCCAGTTCCCGTGGGAGAAGCCATTGTGACAACAGCGGGAAAACTTAAAGCTAAGTACGTGATTCATGCACCTACAATGGAACGCCCCGCCATGCCCACATCCTACGAAAAAGTTGTTAAAGCTGTGTTAGCTGCATTAAAACGTTCTAATGAGCTAGATATTAAATGCATTGCATTTCCAGGTATGGGTACGGGAGTAGGAGGACTGAGTGCAAGAGAAGGCGCGGAAGCTATCCGAGATGCTTTATTAGAGTTTCTAAGAAAAAGTGAAGTTAAAGTTAGAGAAATCTTACTTGTCGCATTCACTGATGATTTATATAATGAGTTCTCGAGGATACGGGATGAAATCCTAAGGTTAATTTAAGTTTTATATCCATCCTCTTTCCCGCATACTAACCGTACCTCTTGGCACTGTGAATATTATCTCGATAGTTCTATGTACTTCAACAATGACCATTCCATCAGGTCGTGTGACGACTAGATGAAATGTTATCTCTAGCATGAATATACCTGTTTCACTTAGCCCTTCATCAGGTCCAATTATCATAGTAAAGTTATGTACTCCGCCTTTTCCGAGTTTTAATGGCTCAAAGATCAGTACAGTGTTTGTAGGTGTTATAAGCTTGAAAGTAATTGTTAAATTGACTACGGAGGGTAACTCTTTCTCCTGAGAACTTACTATTCGTGGTTTTCCTCGGCTCATAAGCATATAATCCAATCGTGATACATTTTTTACTTTCAATTGTAATTCATGATAAAAACCTACTTGTTGTGCAGTTAGATCAGATACCGCTCCAGTATATGCAACTTGGCCACTTAGTGTAGCTATAGTGACTGTTTGAAATTTAAGGAAAAGAATCCCACCTCCTATCAATAAGATAAGAATAGCAATCCCAACTAATTTTTTAGACATTTTAATTCACCAAAAAGAGAAACTGTACTTAAATATATAAATCAATTGTGAACAATTCGTTTATTTACATAATAATAATATGTCAAAATGAGAAAATATAGATCGCCAAAAAATTCATTTTTCCTCAGTGAAAAGCATCCTGCTATCAAAGAACTGAAAAGTATGTATTAACATTGCTGGGGGAGATGATGTTTTAATAAATCCTTACTTTCTTAATTAGTTGTTGGGAATGATGAATCAAACCCCTCTCTGAACGGTGATGATAACGGCCGCATCTGATAGGTGACCTTCTTGCGACATGGTACTCTTAAAGAAGTATTTTCGAGGATTCTTTATGATCCAAATGTTGATCCATCAGAAATAGTAATCATTTTTTTAGATTCTCGGAAATATCGATGCATACCATTTACCTTTATAAAACCCGCTATTGACGGATTTTACTACCGAGGAAATTTCTATCCATTACATAAAATTATCGCAATAAAAAACGAGAAAACGGGCAAATATATGTTAAAAAGACGAGCGATAACCTTTCGTGTAGAAAGTGATATCGGCATAGATTTACCCGATTTTCCCGTATCCTTAGGGGCTATTTATGATGATTTTATTCTTCAGAGATATGCATCGGCTATTCTTAATTTTATTCATAGCAGGATTATAAAAAGCCATGAAGATGAAAAATTATCTTGGCTAAGAAGCTTGGGTGATTATAGAAAAATAAACCTTGACGACATGGAGATCTATCTAATTCTGTCATCTGGAGCCTTTAGAGGCACAATGGCTATATTCGCTGAAAACCAATTTCGCAAAATCATAAGGAGTATTCCCACACCAATAAATTTGAGTAATATTTATGATGATGTAAGTTTTTTCTGCGTTACGGTTCAAAGGTTTCACGGCACCTTGAAACATATATTTATCATAGATTCCAAGATATTATGCGCCGAAAATATTACAAGGTTAAGTATTTACGACAATAAGAGTCTTGAGTGTTTTCTGCGTAGAAATAAGAATATTTCAATATTTCTATCTGAAAGTAATTCGCAACAATTTATCATAGCTATATGTGATCAGAATGAGAAAAAATTTCTAAAAATTAACGAGGAAAAGATTGTTGGGAGACAGATCAATTTGCCTTTATCTCCCATAATAAGAGAGAGGATAAGGGTACGCGAATTAGGCGCCCTAGAGGAAGATTCCTTGTTGAAAATTCATGATTTCGACATTATTTTCTCAATAGCTAAATG
>JAHKLF010000241.1 GCA_029856615.1 Candidatus Njordarchaeota archaeon | reverse complement strand
GGATAAGCACTTCTAATCTCTCGCGGAATAATGCCAAAAATAGGATTCAAAATATACACTTGAGCACCAATAAGACGTGGCAATTCATTAGAGCCCTCTGGTGTAGTGATAATAGCCTTATTACTCCATATGAATACTCTGTCAATGATCCTCCGCTTATATCTAATTACAATAGGAAGATTGAATTCTTCTCTTCTCGTTATCATTAAACCTTTCCGCTTGAATACGGGTTCAAATTGCTCAAAAAATTTGTACACTTTTCCATTCTTAGCGGCCAATAACCACCTATAAGCTCTTGCGATTTCTGGATGAGAGCTGGCTCTTGAAGCAACTAATTGCCATAAAGTGCCATCTAAAATAGCTTGTTTTATTCGTTTTACTTCCGCCATACTTGCGTATAAATTATGCATAGCTAATAGATGTTGGCGTTCCATATGATCCATTTTAAGCAATTCCTGTGGTGAGTACTCAGTGCAGATTGGACAATTACATGGAAAATACTTCATCTCTCTTAAGTGATATGTCCCATAAGGTGTAAGATAGCGATCGTCTTTGGCATACAATGCATAAGCAGCACTATCGAATGTATCGAATCCAAGAAGTACAAATAAGGAAAACGCAGCAGGATGGCCTGCTCCAAATAGATGAATAGGATATCGAGAGGGCAATTTATCCTTAACAACGAGCATAGACTTGACAAGCTGAATTAATTGGTAGCTTTCCATTAATGGAACAATGCTTCCCACAGCATACATTCCAAATGGGTATTTAGTCATATTCTCAACGGAATATTCGAGTAATCTAGTGTACGGGACACCATGAATAGGACCAACCCAAATAGTCTTCGATTTGGGAGAAACATAACCAGCTTCCGTTGCTTCTGCTGCGCGTCTAATAGTTTCATTTATAAAGCGTTTACGATATTCTATGCTTCCCTTGTAAACTGGAATATCTAGAATAACTCCTATATCCGTACCAATGCGTGATTGAAAATCTATAATCTCTAAATTGGATACTTCTATATCTCCATAAACCATTAATTGAAAAGCGCCAGAGTCTGTCATTATTGCTTTATCCCAATTTAATGCATAATGAATACCATGCTCCAAAACGTATTCGCGGAGTTTTTCATCCTTATACAACATATAGGCATTTGTAATGAAGATCTCAAAACCAACTTTCTTTAAATCATGTACGGAAACAACTGGTAAATGAGGATTAATAACTGGAACAAGTGTGGGAGTCTCAATAGTGCCATGAGCAGTGTGTAGACGCCCTATTCGTCCAGCTCCATCTTTAGCGATTATTTCAAAGACATCCTCTGGCATTCTATATCACCCGAGCATTATCGGAAAAAGTATCCGATTAAGTATTAAAGTTTGTTTAAGTGGAGAATTCAAGATCGATAGGATATGACCTGTGGAATTAGAATAAAAAGGTATTCCATGTAGACAAATCGGTGCATTTGTCGACAAAATTTCTCGATGGCGGTAAAAATTGTGTTAGATAGCACCGTTGAAATCAACGGTTCAGAAGCAGAATTTTTGTGGTGGGGCCGGGCGGATTTGAACCGCCGACCTTCCGGTTTCTCCCATAGGATGTGAGCCGGACGTCCTAGCCAGTCTAGACCACGGCCCCAAACCAAATTCTGATATACATCATAAGATCGTTGTTTTTAAAACTTATATTTTTCATTTTTCCGTCAAATTCATCAATATCGGGCTAATCTACTTTTCGTTAGAATTACTTTATGGCATAAAATTTATTAATCAAGGCACTTTATATGTAATAATCTATGATCCGATAGAAATGGGCCCGTAGCTCAGTCTGGATAGAGCGACGGCCTTCTAAGCCGTAGGTCGCGGGTTCGAATCCCGCCGGGCCCGCCAGATGATGAATTCTTTATCTCCTCCAACACAAAATCTTCTTTAAATTCGGATTCTTAACTTAAATAGTATTAATCTCTCTAGGTTAAATAATGTGTATGCTTAGTTTGATTTGATATTTAATGTCTAGTATTAGATGGAGATGGATAAAGGACATTAAGCGTGGGGCGGGCATAATGAGTGAAGAGGTTCCCGTGACTTATGCTAAGTATATAATTCATGCGAAAATGTTTGTGGATGGTGTCGTGGAGAAACATGATATTATTGGTGCAATTTTTGGACAATTAGATGGATTATTACCGAGTAATATGGATTTGCAGGAGCTTCAGCGTATTGGAAAAATTGACAGAATTAATGTCAAAGTTATGCATAAAGAAGGAAAAACGCATGCTCAAATATTGATTCCATGTAATATGACGAAACTTGAAGTAGCTGTTTTAGCTGCGGCTTTAGAAACGATTGATCGTGTGGGGCCTAGTAGAGCGGAGACTTCAATTATTAAAATAGAGGATACGCGTAAGGTTAAGAGAGAGATGATAATAAAAAGAGCTGCTGAAATTCTCAAGATGTGGGACGATATAGTATCTTCTGATAATGCGGATATCTTAAAGAAGGTAGAGGAGGAGGCTAAGAAGCATAAATTAATATATGTGGGCCCAGAGAAACTACCAGCGGGATCTGGTGTTAAGACGAGTGACGAAATCATTATCGTTGAGGGGCGTGCAGACGTATTAAATCTGCTTAAGCATGGGTATGATAATGCCATTGCTGTTGAAGGAACGAAGATTCCTAAGACAATTATTGATTTATCCAAGAGGAAAATCGCCACAGCATTTGTAGATGGGGATAGAAGCGGACTTCTAATATTAAAGGAGCTTCTCCAAGTAGCTGATATAGATTATATAGCTCGCGCTCCCCGTGGACGTGAAGTTCAGGAGCTTTCACTTAAGGAAATAAGAAAAGCTTTGGCTAGAAGAATACCCGTAAATAATCTCAAAATTAGTCTGGATATTGCTGTGGAGAATCTTGAAGAGCTAATAGAGAAAAAGAGGGAGACTACAGAAACTCATCATGGCAAGTAAAATGAATCATTAAATCTCATCTTTAATATTTCTAAAATAAGCTAAAACACTACTTTAAAAATCAATAATTATATCAATCTACATTTATAGAAAACTGGGCCCGTAGCTCAGTCTGGATAGAGAGGCGGCCTCCGGAGCCGAAGGTCGCGGGTTCGAATCCCGCCGGGCCCGCTAATAT
>JAHKLF010000240.1 GCA_029856615.1 Candidatus Njordarchaeota archaeon | reverse complement strand
TCGATAAATATTTGGCTTCAGCTTTAGTTGGAAAGATTGTTAACGCTGATGTAATGCTAATCTAGACAGATGTAGAGAAAGTAATGTTAAACTACAGAAAACCAAACCAAATACCTATTGACACAATGACTGTTAGCGAAGCAGAGAAATACTATAAAGAGGGCCACTTCCCACCAGGAAGCATGGGGCCTAAAATTTTAGCTTGTATTCGATTCATTAAGTGGGGTGGGAAAAGAGGTATAATTGGTCACTTAGAAAAAGCTACAGAAGCCCTCGAAGGACGGATCGGCACGATTATTTTACCCGATTAAAAACTCTGGTGAAAGAAATTGGGAACTCTTCCTCATGAAGATCATAAGAAAAGAGCTCCTCGCGAGATTAAATTTGCCATAGTAACAGTAAGTACTTCCCGTGCTAGAGAAATGCGAGTCGGAAGACCTATAGAGGATAAAAGCGGTGATATAGCGGAAGAAATTATCTCGAAATACGGTTATAAAGTCGTTTTTAGAACAGTAATCCCAGACGATATTTCCGCTATTAGAGGAGCATTAAAAAAGCTAATTAACTCTAGTGCTGATATAATATTGTTCATCGGTGGAACTGGGCTAACGGCTGATGATGTTACAATAGAAGCTATTAGCCCGCTAATTGAAAAGGATATGCCTGGATTCGGTGAAATATTTAGATTTCTCTCGTATAATGAAATAGGCTCGAGCGCATTTCTCTCAAGAGCACTAGGTGGCATTATAGGAAAAAAAGCTATCTTTTGCTTACCGGGTTCCCCCGCAGCTGTTAAACTAGCTCTTTCCAAACTCATTCTAGAAGAGGCTGGTCACATAGTCTATTTACTCAGAGAAAGATGACTTCTGTAATCCCCTCTCTAAGTTGCTTTTTCACTCGCTCTAATTTTTGAAATCCACTTTAAAAGAAAAACTACTCCATTATGCAAAGCATCCATCATGTCATATACATAGAACATATATGGCTTTCTTAGACGTGATAGAATTTCCATATCCACATCAATCATTTCATCGTCTTTGACAAGAAAACCAACAAAACTCATTTCTTTAAGATCACTTATAAGACTTTTAAGGAGGTCCCTGAGAATCACAGGAAGCCCTTCAATATCCTCTTTTAACCAAAAGATGATTCCCCTTACACGACTAATAAATGATTTTAAGATTTCTTTTGATACATTCTTTAAGTCTAATACGTAAATCAGAAGCTCTACATAATCCACAATATAATCCCTTAACTCTATCTGCCATAAATCTATGTCTTCTCTACCGCTTATATACGTACCAACTTTAGTTAATTCAGCTTTAACTTCCTTAAGGGTAGGGGTAATTATTGCAAAAATCGCTTTGAGATTTCGCGTGATTCTATACTCGGGTCGTTTAGGCACTTTGCTCTTAATTCTGTGGAATTCTTCTAACATGTAAGTAAGCATAGCAGATACTAACTTCTTTTCTCTGAGCTTATTAAATGCCTCTAGTAAAACATCTACAGCACCATCAATCGCTAGAGCTTTTAGTTCTTCTCTAAGAGCAATGTTGGAGAGCCCATAAACCATCGTATTATAAGTTTTTGCTCGAAAATTCTTATTTAACATTAGATTAAACATCACTTGGAATGCATCCTCGTATGTTTTTATCCTCTGAAGCCCAAGTTTTCTTCTTATTAATGCTCCAAAGGAAGAAGTATCATACAAGTAATAAGCAAGAATTGCCGATGATACTACATTTAAGGGATCTCCTTTAAGAATTAACAAATATTCTAAGATTTTGTCATGAAAAGCTCTAATCAATAACTTTCACCAACATTTTTCGACTAAATCTCTTATGAATTTTAGCTTTTTATATCTCTTTATGTTTAAAAGAATTAAAGAATTACTATATAGCTAATTTTTCTTATTTAAAAATCCATCCAGATAAGAATATTTTTAACGCAAATGCTCACATGTTATTAGAAAGGCACGCAAGCTTTCTAAATAACATGGATATACTTTTCTTAATCTCCACAAAGCCTCTACTGCTTTAATCATAACATCTTTTCTCACAGTATATGCTTTAAAAAGCGATGATCCCGTGGCCGCTGAAAACTCAGCTAATTTTCTATATATCATAGGGAGTGCTTTAGGTCTCGATGATCGAATTCCATACGGTGGATTAACAAGGATGATATCAGCAAATTCTTCCGGTTCTTTTGACAAAATATCCCTACAGAAAAATTTTATATTTGGCCTAAATTCCGCATTCCAATAATTCTTCATATAACGAAGATATGCCCTTAAGTTCTCAATAGACCATCTTACATATTTCGGCGAAATATCGCTGCCCATTATTGTATACTCTGTCTCGCATTTAATGTGCTCCCTCACTAAGTTTACAGCGAGCTTATCATCGTTTAATAATTTATGACCCAAGTGAGCTACAATTTCCAGGCCCGCTTCTGCTAATATTGAAACCCCATGAATAATGCTCATTACTTCTAAAGGTATGGTGCCAGCGCCACACATGGGATCATATATGATGGAGTAATCAATATCATCTTTCTTATCAATGTAAAACATGTTTGTTGCAGCTGTAGGTCTGAGACCAGCTGGGTGTAAATAGCTACGATATTTTCTCAATTTATTTGCATCACCGAGCAAGTCCCACCCAATGATTAGAAGATTACCAAAAAGAAGAGCTAATATGCTAATTGTTGGGGATCTTAGATCAACTTCAATATCCATCTCTTTAAGATATTCCTCAGCGATAATTCTTGCTATATCTACGCTTGTTATCTCATGCCTAACTTTTTCATTCTTCCATAAGTCTTTTCTCTCTCTTCTAATACCTCTAAACGCTATTTTATCATATTTTCCTATGAAAGACTCAGCAAAGAATTCGAAGCTACTACTGGTTTCTCTAGCTAATTGTCTCATTACATCTTTTGTGATTATATTACTCGATATATAAAGCGCATTGATGACTAAGATATACCTATTTGCTCCTCTTATTCTGAGTAGTGTCTTGAATACATCGATATTGTTCTTATGAAATATCGGAACACAGCCCGAAGCTTGCAATTGCCAGAAAGAATTGTAAGCTTTTTTGCTCTCAATTAATAAGCTTTCTTCTAAACCCGGATTTGTGAGTAAGAGAAGAAGAGGTTTATG
>JAHKLF010000024.1 GCA_029856615.1 Candidatus Njordarchaeota archaeon | reverse complement strand
TAAGCAGGGGAAATTTAGGGTTTTAGGGGAAAAGCCGGAGGAGTTCTTAATAAAGATAGAAGAAAAAATTAAAGGACATATTAATGTTAGTCTTCTAACGCTTTCGACATTAGAGCTCTCTTTTACCATAGCTAATATGGCGAAGAGTAAATTAGAATATAGCCTTATATCAAAAGCTAATTTACTCAGAATCGAGAAAAAACGTAAAATAATCAATGCTACCATATCACATTTAGGGAAAAAGAATCCGGTAAGGATCGTTGATAGGAACAGCTTCTTTCATGACCAATATCATGAGTTCTTCCCACATTATGTTGAAGGGTATACTGGGCATATTAGGAAACGACATGTTTTTGCTGTTGGAATGGATATATGCATTAATGATGAGTGGGTTGGTGTTACATTTCCATGGACATTTAAGCTATTTAAGAGACTTTCAATGAAAGATATTAAAGAATTAAAGGAGATTCTCGAAAAATTCCCTGAAAGACCATACTTAGAGACCCCGAGTGTCAGAAAACTATATGATCGCATAATTCAGGTTTCGCCAGATCCAATGTTTAAGGCTTTCGTTTTGAAGCTTTTATACTCGCAAGCGCAATTACAAATTGCATGCTGGTTGCTACGAAAAGCTAATGACACTTTATTGGATCATGTAGACTTTATTTACTAGTTAGTTCTCGTTATAAATGTGTAAAAAAAAGTTACTCTTTGCGAACATATAAAAATATCCGAGAAATTGCTTTAGTCAATTTATATGAGCTAAAGATCATTAGTCTTCAATAATATTTAAACCTAAACATAGAGATATATGTCGGCAGCTTCCTCCTCGCTTTTCTTTCTCTTTATCCTTATCAGCTTCATATCTTCCTCCTCTTCTCTCTGGCTCTCCATGTATTCTTGTATTAACTGGAGAATAAGCGATCTAAGAGCTATCCTTCTTTCCTCGTCTTTGAGCTCTTCTTCCAATACTCTTCTAAGCTCCTTACAAGCATCAACACTTCCTACAGGTCTATATAGTTCAACTAGACGCCAGAACAGAAAGTCTTCAATATCATCAATAAACATATAAGAGCGCCTATTCAGATGCAATGATCCCGTCAGGAAGGATCTCAATGAGATTCCTAATTCATTTAGCAACCAGGAAATAACTTCTCTACTCATATCGTATTCCCTATAGCTAATTCACCCTTAATTTATTTTATATGTAATCGTTAAAATATAAATATTGCTATAGCGAGGATGATGATTTATCGTATTATTCATAATGTTCTAATTCTTCTGGTTTTTTACCTTTCAATAGCTCAATTATTATCCTCTTCATTTTTAGTGCATCTTGCTCAAGGATAGGGGACTCACTTATAATTACTGCTCTAATATCTTGTTCAATGAGAATTTGAGCAAGCGGAATAAACTTAGGTCCAAAACCATCCCCAAATATATGATGTCTTCGCTCGCCTTTCTCAGAGTATTCAATTTTCGAGAAATGTATATGCATTGGATTAAATGCATTCGAACCCAATTCACTCTCCAGTTTTTCGAATATTTTCTCATAATCTTTCCTTTCCTCTAAACATCCATTACACCTAGCGTGCAAATGCGCAAAATCAATCACGGGCATCGAATTCGGAATTGCCTTCACAATCTCAATAATTTCATCTAAGTCTCCTAACTGAGATTTCTTCCCGGTAATTTCAGGGCCTATTTTAGCTTTTATTCCCTTCTTTTTGGCCTCCTCTGCAACAATACTCAAGCTCTCAATAGCTACTTCTAAAGCTTGTCTTGGTTCTCGCCTCCCATAGTAGCCAGGATGAAAAACAACGACGTAGGCTCCTAACCAATCCGCAAGCTCCAGAGCTTTTAATAAACGGGCTTGTGAGGCTTCTATAACTTCCTGTTTTTCGGCTGAAAAATTAATCGCATAAGGTCCGTGCATCGATAAGATCACATTATTCTTTTCCGCTTCCTCGCGAATAATAAGTGCTTGTTCTTTCTTAATATTTATCTGGCGAACTTGTTGAATCTCAAGGGCATTCAATCCCATCTCCCTCAGTGCTTCAGGAACCTTGCTGGTGTCACCTCTGAATCCAATTGGCTTTCCAGCGGGACCAAAGGATATCTTTAATGGTATCTCTTCTATCTTCCTTGGTTTTGGTTTTACTCGTTTTTTCTCAACTTTTTTTCTTGGTTTTCTGCGTTTTTTAGGAGTAGCTTTTCTCGGCATGTCTAAGACCCAGATTTTTTGGTCTCTCTATTATTATAAACCCATTGAAATACATTATATGCATTTCTTACATAGTTTAATGCAAAATTATTTTTATACGTAGATTATCAACCATTTTTGATAAAAATTAAGTAGTTATCCATATTTTTAATGGATTTTCTACATTTATTCCTAGCTCCTTAAATATTGGGTGTAGAAAATGCCTATCTATTGAAAACGCTGTATCTATAAATTCCGCTACTGGTATGACGCATAAAAAATCCCATATATGAATACCACTCTTGATGCTTAATTCGATCGATTTTCGTATGTGTTCTAATTTAACGGGAATTTTTACTATTCTTTTAGACATCAAAATAGCATTAATAACTTTCTCCACATGACTTACTGGTAGCTTTGAGCCCCTAAATCCTAAAACATGGTAGATTTCGCATACTTGATGAAAAGACATATATATCTTGTAGTTTCTTAGCATGTCGCTGATAAATTCTTTAGCTTTCTCATGAGCACTTAGTGCTATTTCATAAGATTTCTCATCTGGAAATTTTTCTTTGATAGGTTTTTTCTGCGCTAAACTCCATATTTCAGTGTCAATAAAAACCCCCAAGAATTACTCACCCATATCATTAAAATCGTACTCTTTGAAATCCTCTGGTCCTCCAATAGGGAAAGATTTTTGAAGTAATTTCAATAGTTCTTCAGTAGCTTTATCGGTCTCCTCAATACCTTCTCTTTCGTAATACTTATCAACTAAATAGCGAATAGCCTCATCATAACTAACTTTTCTCCCAAACTTGATAGTTAGCTCACCAACTATACGTGTTAACATAGCCAATGTTTTTTTCTTTATTTTTATTGTAGTTGACATTTAATATTTCCTCGAATATAAGCCTACAAGGTATACAAAGTATAATAGATATAATATGTATATTTCAATAATAGATACTAAAGAGCGACATTTTAAGGTTTTCTATGAGGAAAATGTGCTAGAGAGCTCCCTCATATATTCTTCTGATTACTCTTCTGATGAATAACAGAAGGAACACGTAAAGACTCGCGCTTATAATGAAAACGACGATGTATAATGTAAGATGAATTTCTGTAATAGGTTGTGACATGTAAAAAGATGATGCTATGATATCCCATAAACCGTGCGCTACAATGACTGGAAGCAATCCTTTGCTTCCTTCAAATGCTAATCCGAGTAGAATGCCCAGTAAACCCGCGGCTAAGATGTAAATCGTAAAGGAAAAAAGACTAGGATATTCCGAGATCCAGACTAAGTGCCAAAGCGCGAAGAGTAAAAAAGATGCTAAGAATATACCTATCCTGTATCCGAATTTCTCAATGAAAACCCGCTGTAATAAACCTCTAAATAGAGCTTCCTCTCCCAAACCCACTACTAGCATTGAAGGCAATCCGATAAGAAATATGACTAGATCAAAATATGTTCTAGCTCCAAATAGGATTAGTAACGCGTATAATGGAGCAAGCGTAGCAGCGAACATCACAATATATATCAATATACCTACGAGGACATCGAGTAATTTTCTTCGGGTTGTAAAACCGTAATTTTGAATAGCTCTGCCACTAAAGAGTATTACTAAGAACGCTAAAATAAATATTAAGACTTTTTCTAGAGGCATCTCGAAAGCATAGATAAAAAAGACGCGGAATAAGCATCCAATTGCTAGAACTATTATGCTCCACACTAATAAATTATCAGATAGATCCTTAACCACTAGGTGTTTTGCTGTAATAATTTTATACAAATAATGGGCATGAAACAGAGACAAAATGGCAAGTATGGGAAGAATAACTATGAATGTTGTCATAGGACTAATCATGAAAGAAACTACTCCGGGGAGAATACCATAGATTAAGATTGATAAAATAAAATGCTTATAGAATAAACGCTCTCCCTCTTGTATCATTTCCCTAGCCTTCAGTAAATTCCATGAAGCGTACTTTAGAGGGGACCTCCATAAATTTTCTCCGTAATCCTCCGAAGATAGATAAGAAGAACCCTATTATAAAGAATACACCTAATGCTATCTCAGAATAAAAGTATATGTCATGAGGAACCCAATTAGTGAATTTCGTTAATCCAAGTAAGATTCCAAATAATATGATAGCCAATGCTTGTAAACCTATACCTCTCCAAAACATTTTGTGAACATTCAGAAAGTTCTTCACGTGGGATCTTATTTCATCGGGGATGCATTTTTCTGGGATTCCTTCTATACCACTTTTACTACGTAATATTATTTCTATTACTTTCTGAACCTTCCTACATAGGGTCTCATCAGCTGTATCGGCTGGCATAAGAAAGACTGATCTTCGCATCATAGTCCAAGCTTCCCCTAGTGTAAATATCGACAATATGAGAACTAGCAGGGGAATAATTATAATATAGTAGATAACTAAGAGTAATAGGATTCCGATTACTATCCCATATATAATAAGATCCAAATCTGAGAAAGTTACAAATTGAAATGCGTATGCCAAGACACTAAGTCTTTTGTATGTAAATCTCATGAACCCCCCCTTATCCTTCAACTTCTCTTTAAGATCACCAGTGACACCATAGATAATTGCGGGTATGTTTGCTTTCATTCTCTTTACGATTGGATAAGGTTCGGCCTCTTCATATTCAATGGTCATCTGTTTACTCAGATAATAGAGCATCTCCCATAGCTCATCAGTAGGGATTTTAAACTCCCTTAGCTTATTCTTTCCGCTTTCATCCTTATATTGAAGAGTAATTATTCTTTTCTTTTCATCAACTTTTATAACGACTCCTTTAATTTCGGGTATTTTTAACTCCCTCCCTATCTTTCATTAATTGTCCTTATGTTCATTTTCGTAATATTCATTATTAATTTATCCATTAGACATTAGTATAAATCTGCCACTTCTGCTCCCTATCCCAATCCGTTTAGCGAGCAAATCCGATACCTCATAGTATCTATCAATAGAATCTTTCTCCATATTTATTGGGAAAACACAGCATAGACTGTTTTATTTAGTCACTATAAAAAGTCCAAGAATTTTTATTCAAGAGAGGAGTTCTATTAATTAATTCATAGACTTATTCCATGGACATTAAGGTTTTTATATATCTAAATCTAACTTACCTATTAATTAATGATAAGACAGTGCAATAACACTTCTAATTTTTCTTGAAAAAATTATCCTTTTCAGTTGCAATGTGTTACCTATCAAGATATCTCCTTTAAAATGATTAGTTGTATTCATGGTTACTCTGATAACTAAGAAAAAAACAAACTTAGATGAAGTCAATTATCATAATTTTTCTTCATACACAATAAATAACTTGACGATGCAGATATAAAAGTTTATACAGAAAGAAAAAATAAGGTAATAATAATAAGTTATCCTTTCTTGCGTCGGTAAAAGTAAATTGCAATTATGCTAGCGATTAATATTATAATCAGACTATAGGAGAGAATTATATGAAGTGGTATGCCTCTTTCTATTTCTATAACCACCTTTATAGTTGCACTATTGCCTGCCTTATCAATAGCTTTAATACTTATAATATGATGTCCAGGAGAAAGATTGCTGATAATATATGAAGAATTCAATCCGATGTTCTTCCAATTTGACTCATCAATTTTTATTTCGAAGTGATCAAGACCCGATCCTAAATCATATGCTTCCCACCTAATTTTGAATGTATTGTTCTTAAATATAGTACCGTTTATTGGCGTGATTATACTTAAAACTGGTGGAACTTCGTCTGCGATTAACCCAACTGATTCATTGAAATCTTGTAAAGCTTTGATATATTCTCCATCTATTCTATTAATGGGTAGTATTTCAGTTCCATAAACATACTTATCGAAAAATTCAGTGAATTCGTATCTTGAGAACTCATTGAGTTCTGATAATAGCTCTTCTGTTGATATTAATTTAGCTGTATCTTCTCTTTCTTCCCAAGAAGTAATGTTGTATTTCCTGTAAAGATAAGACATGAAATCGTTTAGCGTCTTATTATCGTTTTCAATCAATATTTTGTTAATTAAATAAGCAACTAAGCCGCCTTTTACATAGTATGTCCACGCGTTCTCTGTGCCAAAATACACAGGCATGTCGACTAAAGGCATGTCCAGTCCACCCCCTATGATATCACGATGATACCTCTCTAGACTCTCGTTTAATCTAAGCATGGCTTCGTTGTAATCTAGGCGTACTATGCCGTACAAATGTTCGAAGCCTTCTAAAATCCACTTATCAGAATCCTCTTTATCTGGGTCAAATTCTTCGCCTCCGAGATTACGTTCTACATAAATTAATCCACCAATCCATGCATGTCCAATTTCGTGACTTAGTTTTTCGCCTGGCCCATATATAGTTATCATACTTACTCCATATTGTAATCCTAGTTCATCCTCGCTTATAGGCCCCTCTTTTTCACTGAATATAACTACTCGATATTCTTTAACTGGGAAAGCTTGATACGTTGTCCAGTGGCGGTGGAAAAATCTAAAAATATGCACTACAAAATCTTTAATAGTCGATGTAGAAACTGTCTCGTATATTTTATTATCAACCGCAACCGTCACGTTTACTCCGTGTAGCATGTATGTGTATACCTTGAAGTTAATTGTATCATACTGCAAATAATCATCTGGATGAAATGGATATTTACGTTCTTTATACTCCTCCCAAGAAAACCTCGGAGCACCTAGTGCATTTTCGTCTATAGGAGTTATCACCTTAACTGGGGAGCTCAAATCTAGAGTTTCTCCCTCAATATTAATTAATTCGATCGCATACTCATACTCTGTTCCATAATAAACCCAACTGTCGATAAAGCTGCCATAATTAGCTGGGACTATGGCTATCTCACTCCAATGATCTAAGAAAATACGAAATACTCGAACATATACATCAGAAAGATTTTCTGAAATTTGCCAAATTAGCTTTACTTTATAAGGCGAAACTACCGTTGCATTAAAATATGTAATTTTTAGAGCGTTTGATTTGTAGTTTAAGATCTTTAAAAGCGGCGTTCTATCTGCTGAGATGTTCGACTGAATTACGCATAAATTTAATAATAAGTAGATTATTACAAGACTTAAAATGTTGAAATTTCTCCCCATGCCTACCACACAATAAAAGCATTATAAGATAAAACAAATATGTATTCGAATTATACATAAAATAGTGGAAATTTAAACATTGTTTTGGCAATTAATATTATTGTACATTACCCAAGGGATATTCATAAAAATATTTTATTGTCTCTTTCTCTATTCTTGATGAGAAAAGGAACTATTTATTGTGACTAACTATACTCATTTTAATAACTAACATGTAAGTTAAGACTAAGAAGAAAAGTATTAGATCACTAATCTTAAATAGGAAATACCCTAAAAAGAATTAAAAAAGAAAATATCGATCTAAGAAACTAGATAGCCTTTGTAAATCCAACATCTTTAATGGCCAAAGCCGAAGTGACAACGGGAATACCCCATTCAAGCCACCAATGATATACTTGTCTAGTTTCCTTACCTAATCCAATTAAATTCTGTAGCATTCGAGGTACATTATCACTTAACCGAAGTCCCTTAACCGCATGTTTTATTTCTCCATTCTCAACATAGAAAACGCCATCCCGTATAATTGCCGAGAAATCTCCTGTTACGTAATTCTGGAACCTAATATACGTTGCATTACTCACAATTAGCCCCTTACCTATGCTCTCTAGTAATTCCTCCCAACTAGCGTCTCCCGGAAGCACTACTATTTCCCAGGGATGCGGGAAAAGCCAGCCGGCATGTCCAGTGTGCTCAGCATTAAATTTCTTTGCTGTGAACCTATTATGGAGATACGATTTAAGCACACCCTTTTCGATGATGAATAGTTTTCTTGTAGGTACTCCTTCATCATCAAAATTCCTGACATGATAACCATTGGGACTTAGAGGATTATCCTCAATAGTTAGCATCTCTGGAGCAACTTGAGTCCCAAGTTTCTTTATGAAGAATGAAAAGCCCGCATCAACAGCATATGCGGAGGAAGCTCCTCCTACTAGGTTCATTAAAGAGGCTGTAGCATCTATTGTAAAAACTGTATTATATCTTCCAGGGTCTATAGCTTTTATGTTTTCAGATATCTTAGCATCTCGAGCGGCTATTGATGCGACCTCATCAACATTTATATCAGCAATCTTATTTGATGCGACTGATGCGTGACCAGTTGCTTCCTTAGTCATAAATGCTCTTACATCTAAATAAATATTAGATGCAGAAATTCCCTTCTGAAATCCCGCGGAAGTGATTAATACAAAGTTATAAGCATTCGCTAATATTGTTCCAGCAATCTTTTTGGCGCCTTCTTGCAGTCCAGTATTAATCGCAGTCTGCGCTATATCCAGCAATTTCTCCGGAGTCTTCAATAGTGTTTCATCTATCGTCACAGGTAGCTCGGGATACTTACTAGCAGGTTCTGGGAGAGGCGCATAATCTTGTCTTGGAGGGACATTCTTTAAAGCTTCAATGGATTGTTGAGCGATCTTTGGAATCATTTCTCGGGATGCATAACCAATGCTAAAAGCACTCACACGCTGATCCTTTTCAACTAAGACCTCGAATGTGGTTTCATCCCAAGTCTTTGTTACTGATATTTTATTAGCCGCAAATCTAACTTGTCTAGATAATTTCGATAAGACAAGAATAGCGTATCCATCTAAATCGAGCTTTTTAAGTTCCCCCGCGGCTTCCTCAGCTAGAGTAAATAACTCATCAATCTTTAACATAATTATCACCTCTTCAAAACACGTATATTTCTCAATCTAACATTTGGTCCACCAGTAAATACTGGTACACCTTGACCTGGATCTCCCTTACCACACGTAGCTGAGTAAAACTCTAAGTTTTTATCCACAGCATCAATGCTCTTGTAGAATACAGGTGTTGTTATCTCAAGGATAGGATTCCTAACGAGGTATTTGAGTTTGCCATTCTCTATTAACCAAGACTCCTTACCAACGAACCTCATATTGTAGCGCAAATCATCGATGTTCCATTCACCAAAAGTTCTGATATAAATACCGAGCTTAATATCCTCGATCAGTTCTTCGAAACTCATGTCTCCGGGAGCAATATATGTATTAGCCATTCTAACAATTGGTTCCCTATTATACGCGCTAGCTCTAGCAGCTCCATTACTCTTAACTCCAAACTTCGCCGCTGTCTCTCTATTATGAAGGAACTCTGTTATGACACCCTCCTTGATCAAAAATCTCGGTCTCGCTTTTACTCCCTCATCATCATATAGGTAGAAACCATAGCTATTTGGAATCGTTGGATCATCTATAACAGTTAGAACTTCGTTTCCAACCCTCTTACCCAACATATCGGGATCCACAAATGATTCCCCAGCTTGTGCCCCCTCACGACCCAAAATTCTATCTGCTTCATATGGATGACCAACTGCTTCATGAGCCGCAAGTCCAGATACCTCTGGTCCAAGTACCACATCAATTACTCCTTCTGGTGGTTCTTTTCCCTCTATTAGGACTCTAGCCATACTTTCTCCTTCCTTCTTTAATAGTTCCTCTAAACTCCAATCTTTTACTGCCTCCCATCCTCGCGCTTCTCCACGATCAATCCATCGCGTATCGGCTTGCCCATTCACCATTGTAACGAAAAACGCAGAGAAATTAATTCTCGGGATAGAGCTAACTATTAGTGTGCCTTCACTATTAGCAAAAACTTTTTGAGTAATCCTCTCAGTTAAATCGAAAAACCTATTGGGGAACTTCGCCTTTTCATGGGCTTTCTGGATTATCTTGTCTAACTCCATTAGCAGATTAAACTTCTCTGAAGTATCAATATTCGCAGGATCAATCTTTGGCTCTATGAACACTTTAGCAATATATGAGAGTTCCTCTGATAACTGTTCGTCACCTAATTTATGAGCCCCCGCCATCTTTATCGCATCATTAATAGCTTCTTTAATTGCATTCTTATCAGACCAACGGTCGGTGGAGGCAAAACCAAGTGAGCCATTGATAAGGACGCGAATACCAATTCCAATATCCTCAGTGATGCCCACAGCTTCTGGGATACCATTCCTAACGACATAAGATTTGACAGAATCCTGCTGTAATCTGGCTTCAGCATATTTCGCTCCTTGAGACATCGCATAATCTACGGCGAATAACACTAGATCTTCGTCAAGACGGAATTCCATAGAATCACCTATTATACGAAGATTCCATATGTGTTAATGATATTAGTTCAATAAAAGATTAACGTGGGGGAAATGATTTTTCACAATGACAACCACGCTTAAAATCGTTAACTTCTTGCTTGTTCTTCTGTTTTTTATGACAAATGAGGCTGTTTAATTAAAAACTTCTTTTTTGCAGTTAAAGAATAAGAATGCTTTAGCTCCTAATCTTTGCATCTTAACAAAACCTCTCGAAAGGTTACATCGGTTTTTCACGTTTTTAAGTTAATGTCTTTTGTGTCATTAAGTTACGTAATCTAGTATGTATAAAACACTGTGACAGAATTTAGATAACAGAAATAATATTAATAAAATATATATTTTGTATTATATACTAGTTATTCGAATAAAAACTATTTTGATACGATTTCCTTAGCTGCGATATAGGAGTGTAAAGGTAGATAAGGAATGTCATCCCTGCTTCATAATGAAAAAGAAATCACTAGATTGAAACCACACCCTATATCATTCTGGCCATACTACGTTTTCTTCTTGTATTATATTGTCTGTGGTATTTACATTTTAATAAATAAGGAGAAGATAGCCGATTGGATATCCTCAATGGTAGGTTTCATGGGAACAACAGCCGTTGAAGTCATTTTCGTACTGATCTGGTGGATTATTGTTATAATTCCAGCTGCAGTCTTTTCGATATTAAAAATATCTTGGAGGTGGCTAATTTTCTATACTTTAACCGCTGTATTTGGATCTTATTTACTGCATTATGCCAATTTACCAGTTTTCTATCTCAATTACATCACAATTGGAGTAGGGATCCTCGGTGTGTTATTGACAGACGTTTATAGGAGGAGCCATGAATATATTCTTACAAATCTTAGAATAATCACAAAACTTGGTTTCTTAGGAGGAAAATCTAGAGATGTTTTTTACTCAAAAATAGTAGATATTGTTATGGAGCAGGGAACGCTGGGTAAAATATTTAATTACGGAACAATAATCCCTATTACCCCGTCTGGCATTGGGACTGGTCAAGACATGGCAAAGGTTACAGTGGGTACGGGAGGCGAGGCGAAAGCGCAACCTGTCTCGGTGGGAGTAGGAGTTGCTATAGAG
>JAHKLF010000239.1 GCA_029856615.1 Candidatus Njordarchaeota archaeon | reverse complement strand
TGCTGCAAATAATAGGGAGATCGTGGATCACGAAATTACAAAAGTAAAATTTAGAGAATTATCTGATGAAGAAATTAACTGGTATGTTTCCACAGGAGAACCCTTAGATAAAGCTGGTGCTTACGCTATTCAGGGTTTAGGTTGTCTTTTCATTGAGAAAATTGAAGGAGATTTCTTTAACGTCGTCGGTTTACCTCTCGCTAAACTCTATGTCATGCTTAAGCAAATGGGTTACGATATATTAAGAAAAATAAAAAGAAGAAAGCATATTCTATTTCTCAGAAATTTCTTCTAATGTTAATCCCTTAGTCTCTATCCCCATCCAAAAAACAAGTAATCCGCCGATGAGATGAGCTAGGAAGAAAACTGTGTATGCTGGTATAAGAGACCCTCCAATCAATAAGTAACCCGTTACATATGGTGCTAGTATTCCCGCGGCTCTACCTGAAGCCGCCGCTATACCTGACCCCGTTCCTCTATATTCCGTTGGATACAATTCCGGCGTGTATGTATATAGACCAGACCATGCTCCTAAGTTGAAGAATGATATCATGAGGAATCCTGCAAAGAGAATTAAACCCATAGGCTGACCAAAAACCGTGATGATTGCTACTTCAAAGAAATCGCCAAAAGCTACTATAATAGATCCTATTGCTGCAAGTATTAGATATACCCCGAGCACCATTTTTCTACCTATTCTATCCAGCAAGAAAGCTGCACTATAGTAACCTGGAATTTGCGCTAATGTAATTATCATTGCCCATAGTATCGAGCCTATTAATGTGAATTTTTCAGCTAAGATACGAGGAAGCCACAGAAAGACACCATAATATGTGTATACGAGTATGAACCATAAGCTCATTAGAAGAAAAGTACGTTGGAGGTAATTCCCTCTGAATAAGTCTTTCCAGCTTATTCTTTTAATTTCAATGGGCTTAACACTTACTTCTCCTGCTATAATACCGTGTTTCTTAAGAATATTTATTGCCTTGTCGGTTTTCCCTTTCTCCTCTAAATATCTAATGGATTCCGGAAGAAAAATTATGGCCAACGGAACTACAATTAAAGCTAGTAGACCCCAGTAGAATACTCCTCGCCAATCCAATATTGGTAAGTAGATCAGAGGAATAAATAAGCTAATAATTGCCCCCCAAACCCAAGCGGTTTCAACCAGACCTACGAATGTCCCACGGTATTTTGCTGGAATATACTCTGATATATATACACCAGGTATGGGAAGAGAACCACCAAGACCTACCCCGGCAATGAAACGATATATCATTAATTGGTAATAGTCAGTAGCTGTACCACACAAAGCTGTGAATAGTGCGTGGATAAGAACTGCAACTATTAAAGCCCATTTTCTACCAATGATATCCGCGAGTCTACCAAATAATAACGCTCCTATCAGCATGCCTATGAATCCCACGCTAAAAAGAATTCCTAACTCATAAGTCGATAATTTGAAGACATCGCATATCCTTTTTGCAATGCCCGAAATCAGCATAACATTTGTAGCTGTGAGCATATATGCGAGGAATGCTACGATTAAGATTATTATGTGAAATCTCTTCAGTGGTGCTTCATCTAGATATTTAAGGAGCGCCATGGAACCCCCCATTAAAATAGAGTTTTAATCATTTTCCATAACTCAATTATATACGCCAGAAAAAGATTTGGGATGAGGAAAAAATTTCCTATGAAATCAATTGAAACGTCAATATTTGACTTATATTAAAAGAAGACACCATGAGTATTAAGAAGCACACTCAGAAGAATTACTGATTAAAAAGTAAAAAAGTTAATTTCAAATATGAAACGTATTAATACTAACAATTATTTGTGGTTTTTCGCCGGGGCGGGGCCACCCTCCCCGGCGACTAATTTTCCCCACAGCTAGTGGGGAGGGGGAGCCATGTGCAAGGTCCCGCTCCAGTATATAGAAAATATAAAACCTCTTAATAGGACATTTTTGGAATATCTCGCCCATATTCGGAGGGGTCCGGTTCAGCGTCTGATTCTGTGGAGTTACAGTAATCCCATAGTCCTCACTTTTAGAGATTCTCTAGTAGTACATCAATGTACTACCGAACGTACTACCGCTTATCTCCCCGTAAAAAACTCACATGAGGTGATACTTGGATGGGGGTGAAGGAACATGCTAGGACACCATATAATTATAGAGTTACATGGGGTAAGCCCAGAGTTACTAGACGATCTAGAGTTCCTGAGGAAAACTTTAATAAAAGCAGCAGAGAGAGCCGGAGCTACCATCATAGGGGATATTTTCCACAAGTTCTCTCCCCATGGCGTCACAGGCATTGTAGCTATTAAGGAATCGCACATAAGTATTCATACATGGCCGGAATTCGGCTATGCTGCATTAGATGTGTTCACTTGTAGGGGGATAGATCCAAATATCGCTCTTGAATACATTATTGAAAAACTTAAGCCTAGATACTTTGTTCCCGTTGTTTTGACACGGGGAGAGCCCTTTACGGAGGATCTAGGTGGAGATAATGAATCTTCAGCTACCAGTCAAACCGATATTAGGATTACCGCTGTTCAAGAAAACTAAAATAGCTATCTTAGGCATTCCCTATGATGGCGGTCAAACATTTGCTAGCGGCAGCAGATTCGCTCCATATTGCATAAGAATAGCATCTGAGAGCATTGAGGAATATAGCTTTATAGCTAAAAAAGATGTCCGCGAGTGCGATGCATCTGATTGGGGAGATATAGAAGTTTCTTGGGGGAATTATGAGCTTACAAGCAATAATGTTAAGGAAGGCCTAAAGAAAATTGGTGCTGAGAAATATGTGTTCATCGGTGGTGATCATTCCATCACAATTTTTCTTGCTTATTTTTTCAAAAATAAAATAAGGAAATATGTACAATTAGATGCTCACGCCGACTTTGAAAATGAATACAGAGGTTACAAATTTAATCATGCAACTGTTCTACGCAGAGTTGGTGAAATATTAGGATGGGAAAACGTCACTTTGATTGGGTTAAGATCAGTATCTAAGAAGGCCATGAAAGAGCTAGAGACATTTGGCATCCAATATTATACAACTTTTGATGTCTTAGATGATCCAGATATACTGAAAAGAGAGGTAAAAGATGCAGATTATGTCTCAATTGATATGGATGTCTTTGATCCTTCATTTGCTCCCGAGGT
>JAHKLF010000238.1 GCA_029856615.1 Candidatus Njordarchaeota archaeon | reverse complement strand
GTTAAGGTTGACTGGCAAGAAAGCAAGTTTTGGCAACGTAGTTGCATTAGACGTTCAAAGCATTCTCTCAAAATCAGAGATAAGTGGCGTAGGTTTTGTGAAAGGGCGGATTGTGAGAGGATTAAAGATTCATCTAAAACAGTCAACGGAGTTCTAGCCAAGGTCTTTTTCTCGGATGCATCGGTTCACGACACTTACTATGTCGATGGATTCCTCAAGGACATCGGGGAGCGTGATCGTGTTGTCGCAGATAGAGTCTTTTTTGACTTCGAATTTATGGTAAAGCTGTGAAAACGAGGCATCTCTTTCACCACTAGGACTAAGAGGAATGCTAGTTTCGATTTTGTTGACGAGTTCGTGGATGGTGATGTTCTAGTTGAGCGTTATGTGAAGGTGGTTGATGGTGTTAGGATCTGGTGGTTTAAGGGTGTATCGCTCAGAGATTGGCAGACAGTCTTTGATATCACCACTACGCTTGAGAATTACAAGCTGCCCCTTCTCCTATACAAGTTGCACTGGGATATGGAGGTTGTCTTTCGTCACCTATCAGACATGGACTTCAGGATCTTTGGCTATAGTTACCGTGGATTCGTTTACTCGGTTCTCCTTTTCCTAATCGTTTATCTCCTAATTCTTATTTATGCCATTTTGGCTTGGAGGCGTTTCTCTGTCACGGAGATGGTTGATGAGTTTGAGAGATTGTTTAGATTCATTTGTGGTTGCTCTAGACCGCCTTGATTTCCCAGAATTTGGTGGTCTCGGGAGGGATAAGGGGCTATGAGAGAGCTTGAAAAGCCTTAAATAAGCCACAAGATATTACACATTTAGAGATATTTTATATACATATACTAATGGTAAATGATAATATAGATTCTTACAGTACATAGCAGTTAGGGGGAGGGGACATCCCACTATGGGTCTCCTCCCCTGGAGAGAATACAGAACTTGGACTTGTATCCTTTGCGGAAAATGCTGCATGAAATACTCGGTGCCTTTATCTATTAAGGAAGCTAATGATATCGTTAGGAAATATGGAAGAATAGCTGTTGAAAAACGCGGAGGAAAGTATTATTTGAGAAAAATTAATGGGAAATGTATCTTCCTTAAGGGTAACATTTGCATCATTCAAAAAGATAAGCCCATAGCGTGCAGATTATGGCCCTTCTATATTTTCAGAAAGCCAATTAACAATGATGAAGCACGTGAAGCAACATTTTCGTATCATGGCGGTGTCTACTATGTTTATGTTGACGATTATTGTCCAGGATTAAATAAGGGAGAAAAACCCATCCGTTACGCAATAATGGAAGCTCTCCAGATCTATCTCGGCGAAAAGCATAAGCAGAAATATACGACTTCACCATTACTTAGCGTAATAAATTTCAATAAGTATAATAAGCTTCAGATAATTAAGCCATACTCTATGGGATGTGATATCAATTCATATTCAGTATCACTGGATGTGAACAGTATTGTCAGGAAGATATCGAATTGGAATAGATATTGGAGGAACTTTTAGCGACATATTAATATTAGACTTGGAAAAACTGAAAATTTCTCATAAGATAAAAATAGAGACGAATCCTCAATCACCAGAGAAACCAATTATTAACGCTCTTGCAAAAGTTCTGCCACAGCTAAAAGATCGAGTAGATAAAATTTTCCATGCGACAACAATAGCAACAAATACGTTATTAGGTCAGATGAAACTTGAGTTACCTAAAGCTTGTTTAATAACTACTAAGGGATTCCGAGACGTACTTGAAATAGGCCGCCAGAGAAGACCAGAACTTTACAGTTTGTTCGTTCAAAAACCTCCAATTCTCATCCCCCGCCGATACAGGTTCGAGGTGCGAGAAAGAATAAACTACTTAGGTGAGATAATGGAACCTCTGCAAGAAGAGGACATTCATTCAATAGCTCATAAAATTCTCCACGAGAATATAATCAGCGTTGCTATATCCTTGCTACACTCGTACGCTAATCCAATACATGAGAAGAAAATTGCGGAAATTCTTACTCAATACAAAAGAGACTTATATATATCTCTAAGCAGCGAAGTCGACCCGGAACATAGGGAATATGAGAGAACAAGTACCACAGTAGTAAATGCCATATTAATGCCAATTGTATCGCGTTATTTAAGAAAATTAATGCAAGAAGTCAAATCATTAGGAATCAATTCCGAAATTCTAATAATGCAAAGTCATGGCGGCGTTGCGTCAGTTTCTCACGCAGAGAAGTTCCCTGTAAGTATTATCGAAAGCGGTCCCGCTGCTGGAGTAGTAGCTACTTCTTATCTTGGAGAAGCATTAGGGATAAACAATTTGCTCAGTTTTGATATGGGTGGCACAACCGCAAAGGCAGGGACGGTCCTCAACGGCAAACCGCTAATTACAAGGGAATATGAGGTAGGTGGGAGAATACATGCGGGAAGAATAATCAAGGGAAGTGGTTATCCTATAAGATTTCCCTTCATAGATTTAGCTGAAATATCCGCTGGTGGTGGTTCCATAGCTTGGATAGATCCCGGAGGCGCACTGAGAGTCGGACCGATGAGTGCAGGTGCCGATCCAGGGCCAGCTTGCTACGGTAAAGGTGGAGAAAATCCCACTATTACGGATGCGAATCTTGTTCTTGGGAGATTGAATCCTAAGTATCTATTAGGCGGAGAAATGCCAATACATCATGAAAATGCAATTAAAGCCCTAAAGGAAAAAGTATCCAGCAAACTGGGGTTAGATTTGTTAGAGGGCGCCATTGGTATTATTAAAATCGCTAATAACTCGATGAGCAAAATTCTCAGAATAGTTTCTGTAGAACGGGGTATAAATCCGCAGGAGCTCGTACTGGTAGCTTTTGGTGGAGCCGGACCTATGCATGCATGTGCATTAGCTCAGGATCTAGGAATTAAGGAAATATTAATTCCGGTATCTCCAGGACTTTTCTCAGCCTTTGGATTGCTTGTAACTGACTTGAAATATACATTCATAAAATCCATTCGCAAGCTTTTAGATGAAGTCGATGAAAATGAGTTAACTGATGTATTTAAATATCTCGAAGAAAAGGGCATAGAAACCCTACTAAAAGCAGGTATGGATTTTGATAAAATACGCCTCTTCAGATTTCTAGAAGTACGATATTGGGGGCAGGGTTATGAATTATCAATTAGCTTATCTCCT
>JAHKLF010000237.1 GCA_029856615.1 Candidatus Njordarchaeota archaeon | reverse complement strand
GGCTATCCCCGCAGCTATTATTGCATTCTTTTACCCTTTACTAGGGGCTATCATTTACCTATTTCTAGAAATCTTAGATAGTGTCGATGGCACAATTGCCCGATTAAAGAATACATGTAACATTGGTGGAGGACTGTTAGATAGCGGCGCTGGTGTTTTGAGACATACATTAATTCCACTCGCGATATTCATTCATTATAAGCTATATATTCTTGCTCTAGCCATCGCGTTATTGCAAGCCATGAAATATAGATTACGATGGCATATGGCAGAAGCAGGCGCTCACATCCGAGGCTTTGTTGCTAGGATGCTAGAAAAAAGAAAGACAAAAATAATATTCGGGTTAACAGGAGATGTTATAGTAACTCTGATTCTAGGCGCTCTTATATTGGAATACTTCGAGATAATAGTTACAATACCTCCCTTACTACCATTTTACTGGAAGACTATCAGTATGTCGCCAATTCAATTAACAGCATACTTTTTTGTTGTAATATACGTGATTATGGGGCTCTTAGATGTTATAAGACTACCAAAAATAGCACTAAGGATTTATAAAGAAACTCTTGAAAAAGCTAGAAGAAGTGTCTAGAATTCAACCTCATTTAAAACGGCCAACCTTAATAAAGATTTTTGCTACATAAACTAATAATTTATTCCTCGTACCCAGCAAATATCTCACTTCTTCTTCGTTTAGTACTCTTATAATCCCTAATCCAATGATATATATGATCCAAGACACTACCGCTAAAAAGATATCAAATACTAACAATCCCGTTCTAAAGAAGTAAATTGGGAAGAAAATGAGACAAATTAATGCAAGCTTTAACAGAAATGACTTCTCTACAGCTATCAACTTTCTATATTTCACATAAAGTAATATGATCCCAAAAAGTTCAGCTATTGCTTTTGCTAAAGCCACTCCCTCGCTTCCAAAGACGCTCAGGAGATAAACCACTAGAATCCTTATACCCAAGGTTATAGATGTGATCCAAGGTAACGCCTTTATATCACCCTTAGAAAGTACTAAAGAGAGCAGTATCATGTTAATAAAACGTGAAAAAGCTGCTATAAATAAAATCGACAATATTATTTTCCCGGCAAGATATTCTGGGGACAATAAGAGAATTATTATGACATCACTAAATATAGCAGCTATTATGAAGGGGCCCGCAATCAGCAACATCATGAACTTAAGAAACAACTTAAAGACTTTACGTTCTCTTTCTTCATCGCCAGTAAAATAGCTTAGAGTTGGAATTATACCAGTTCGTGTAGCATGCATTATACTACTAATATTACTAACTATCCTAGATAAAACAAAATAAATAGCAAATACCTCACTCGTGAAAAATAGCGCCATAAATAATTGGTCGAAATAACCACCAAAAGTAATTAGTAGATAATTGATGTACTGCGGAAAACCGAAGGTTATTATCTCTCTTAAGCTCTCAGTCTCTTTAGTGCTTCGATATTTCATCTTTCTCAAAGGATGAAAATATATAGCAATTGGTAATATTATTAGTACGCTCACAAGCCAGCCATAGAAAATAGCGATTAAATTTTTCATTAGAAGGAAAAATGAAATGATGAATGTATAATAAAGAAACATCCGTAGGTTACGCATAATTGAGCTTTTTGTGATTTCTATCCATGCATTATAGGCTACTAATACGTATTGAAACAGAATAAACAGCATGTCATATATAATCGTTAATAGTAAGTAAAAAAAGGGAATTTCTAATAGTAATCCCATGATAGTGGTCAGTACTAAAGCGGTCAGAAGAGAAAGAATTAATCCCCCTTTGAGCGCATAAACCGTCAAGCTAAAGGCTTTATCATATTCTTGCTTTCTTATTAGCGGAGGCACCTTTTGGGTAACTGCATAAGTTATTCCAAAATGTATAAACACTCTGGATATATTGAACACCAAAACAGCTTTTCCAAGAATTGCAACATCGAGTAAAGGCAATTGTCGTATTACGATGATGAAGTATAAAAAAGCAAAAAGCGTGGATGAAAAAACGAGTGTTAATTGTAAAATCACGAATTTTGTATATCTAACAGCCAGTCTCTCTCTTCTCTCTAGAAATATATTAGTTGTTTCATTGAGAGTCAACAGACTCCCCAGACCCCATTTTTAACATTCTCTCTAAGCTATTAGAGAATATTTCTAATCACATCTAATCTCTTGCTTAGTTTGATTATGTATTCTTTTTTTAACTCCTTAATTTCTGTCATTAGTTTCTGCCTAATATCCTCATTCAACATTAATCTTAACGCCTTCTTTATGTCTCCTACATCCCTAGGTGAAACAAAAATAGCTCCCTTTTTGAAGATTCTTCTTAACGTTTTAGTTTTACTTAGTATGAGAGGTTTTTCGGCGGCTAAGCCTTCAGCAGCTGCTGATAGAAATGTATACTCTCTTGTCGTTAGAGCTATAATTACATCCGAACTCGCCAATATTGATTCATAATCGCTCTTTGATAGGAATCCTGTGAAAATTATGTTCTTAGAGGCGTATTTTCTTAGATGCTTCTTTCTCTTCCAATTTCCGGTTATATAGAGGATACAATTATGTCCCTCTCTTATTAACTCTGAAAAAGCAGTTATAACTGATTCGATTGGCTCGTCAGGGGAAAAGGATGCTGGAAAAATGAACTTAATGGACTCTTTTCTTCCAATTCTCTTTTCTCCCTTAAACTCGATCAAAGGATCTTGAATAACAACTGTTTTTCTTCTGAGGTTTTCATCTTTTATAAATTCTCTTCTAATTTCATCATTATGCACAATAATTAAGTCGCAAAACTTTAAACAATGGACGAATGGCTTATTTAATATGCTCACTTTCAAACTTGTATGGAATAAGAAAGCAGTATGAACATCGGCTATAAGCTTATATTTTAGTACCTTTTTCAAAATAACGGCTACTATTAATAGGGGGCCTTGAGGAAGCTGTATAAAAACACTTTTAGGTTTCACTTTTAACAGAAAGAATATCGTACTTAGCAGCGCTATAATATAAGGCGGCATATCTCTAATGAAAAAGAGCCTCATATTAAGTATTTTTGCTAGTTTTTTCGTTCTATTAGAAAGCCGTCGCCAAGCTATAAACGCCCTATTAGTTATTTCTGTACGCATCACGTTTCACTCAACTTTTAATTGCCATTTAACATAACGATTGGTTAATAG
>JAHKLF010000236.1 GCA_029856615.1 Candidatus Njordarchaeota archaeon | reverse complement strand
ATGAACCTATTAATCCCTATCTTAACGGCTTCTTCCCTAGTTAATTCCCCATTTTCAACCTTTGTAAATAAAGCCTCTATCGATGCTCTTATATTTGGATCAATAACGTCTGGAGTATACTTCCTGAGAGCTTCTGCAAGAGCGTGACCGTAAGGCGTTGGAATTAATCTTCCCTTAGATTCCCTCACATATCCTCTCTCAATATTTTTCTTTATATGATCTGCAAAAGTAGCATCCGTACCTATTCCCAATTTTGCCATTTTTTCTACTAATTCACTATAACTTATAGGCTGAGGAATTCGAGGCTTTACTTCCTCGATTTCAGTGTCTACTATCTCTAGCTCCTCATAAGTTTTCCAATCAGCTTTCTCAATAACTTTACCGATTGATTCATAAGTGTAAACCTTAAGGAACCCCATTCTTATAGGCTCTATTAACTCAGCTTCAAAGATTTCGTCATTGATTTCCCCAATTATTTTGAGTCTCTTAAACTCAGCATCCTCACAGAAATTCGCTAAGAAATGCCTACATATCAATTCATAGAGTTTTGCCTCCTTTTTCTTGAGTTTTCTATTAATAAATGATAGCTTGATCACCTTCGTGGGATGTATCGGAGGATGCGCTTTATCCGTATGTCTACCTTGTCTAGGTCCTCTTATTGTCACATCAAACTTATTTTCCTCAATTATCTTTCTAGCAATATTAAATGCTTTATTCAACACTTCTTTTTCATATAGGTCAGTCTCAGTCCTTGGGTACGATATTAAGCCTTGTAAGTATAAGGATTCAGCCAGCTGCAATGTTTCATGCGGGGAAAATCTAAGATACTTTGCTGCTAAGGCTGCTAACCTAGTTGTATTAAGGGGCAATGGTCGCTTTTTACTGGAGATCTTCTCCTGCACATCTATTATCTTGAGTTTCTTATTCTTTAAGCTATCCGCTATCGTCCTTGCCTTAGATATCTCATCAAAAATTTTTCTAGATCTGAATTCGATCTTTGCCTTGCCAACCTTCACGAGTATTTTTATTCTAAATCGTTTCTCTTTAGCTGCTTTCTCCAATGCTTCTATATGCTTCTCATATTTATCCACAATTAGACCTAATGTAGGTGTTTGACACGGACCTATGGAAAGCAGAGGTAAATCGTAGTATGGAAATCTCTTATGAAGATGCATGGTAGCTAATCGCGTAAATGCCACCCCATACCTCAAATCAAGCTCCTGTCTGACTTCTGAAGCATCAATTTTATTCCTATTTAATTGAGTTAGATTTTCCCTTTTGAACGCGTTTCTTAGCTCTCTTGGCGTTAATGAGCTAAATATAGCCCTTCTCACAATGATTCTTCTTGGAACCTTCTTCACTATGAATTCAACAATTTGCATTCCTATATTTTCTCCCTCACGATCATAATCAGTTGCTATTATTACTTCGTCCGCCCGCCTTACCTCAGAAAGCAACACTTTAACAACTTTTCTGCTCTCTTTCCGGATGATTTTTGTTAATGGAGCTCTGGTTAGCAAGTACTTGGGATCAACAGCGCTCCAAGGTTTGCTATGAATCTCCTTAGAGAACTCAGTTGTATATAGATGTCCCATAGCACTAGTGACTCGAACAATTACGCCATTATCTCTGAATTCCCATACTTTAATGGGTTTCTTTTTGATTAAGTTAGCTTTGTTATTTGAGAGCGCTTTTGCAATTTTTTCTGCAGCTTGGGGCTTCTCTGCAATAATTATTCTGACCTTTGCCATCCCTCAACAGCCTCACTATGATTACGAAATGACCCGTAGATAGATACTATTATAACAGATAATTAAGGAAAAATATAGTGCTCCAAGAAATCTATAAAAATATTAATCAGATTACGATAATTCTTGAAAACCTCTTCTTAATAAATATTCTTAATAAATAAAAAATGCTAAAATGCATGCAAAGGATGCATTAAAATTGATGTCTCCAAAATCTTTATCAAAAAGGAAATATGCCTCTCATACACCGAATTACCATTAATTATGCATTATAATTATATGAGGATGAGAAAACTATGCCTATAAGGTTTGCTGAAAAAGGAGATGTCGATGTCATTGTAAAAATTGCTGAATCCACAGATTATTTCAAGCACGATAAGGTAGCACTAGAATTGATTAGATCAACAATTTTAGACCTAATCAATATCGAGAAAAAAGACGGTGGAGTACTAGTCTACGAGGATAATGGAGAGATGTTGGGCTTCATTAGCTATAGGAAGGAAAAAGCTAATGTTGGAGTATATTGGGTTTCTTGGTTCGCTGTACGGAAGGATGTTCAAAGAAGAGGAATAGGTACCTTGTTAATGCAGGAATTAGAGAAAATTGCTAGAGCGTACGGAGCAAGGCTTCTCCTTGTTGATACTTCTGGAGACGATGAATGGGAACCCGCTAGAGTTGCTAGAAGATTCTATGAGAAGATGGGATTTAAGAGAGTTTGTGTCATCCCAAGATATTATTGGGACGAGGATTCGGCTGTTATTTATGTTAAATATCTTAAATAACATCAATCATTCGATGAACTCCGAAATCTTAAGCCTTAAATTAAAAATACCCCTTAACGTCGTCCTTAGAGTATTAATCCCCTGATCTTATAATTGAATCTCAACTCCCTAGCAATGATGTCGATTGATGGTAAATAATACAATAAGGATGGTTCTCGGAAGCAATTAATTAGACAATCTGTACATTGCTGATTCTTGATAAACTTCGGGTTATCCTTAAGAATATTAAATAACTTCGGCTTTATAAAGCATGGATAAGCATCGCCGTTCCAATCAATGTATAACACGCATTCTCCCCCTTTACACGGATATAATGGATCACGCCTCTCAAGGAACCTTATGATTTCCTCTAAATAAGTAGCTGGGTTCGCGATCCAATAGCCCTTTTTCTTCATCGTTATTATCGTTTTTATGGTCTTTAATAGCTTATTTTCATCGAACTTTCTTATTTCTCCACCAATCTTGTAGGATGTTCCCTCAGTTACTGTCGGGTAACAAAATCCTATTGGAACCTTTAGTTCCTCGTTCACGAATTTTATCATCTTAGCCATCTCTGGAGGATTCTGTAATAATGGATTAATGTATACCAGCGCATATACGCGTATGCCAATCTCCCTAGCCCTTGAAATCAATTTCAGCTCTTTCTGCTGTATATTTTTATGCCGTCTTATATCTTCACAAATCTT
>JAHKLF010000235.1 GCA_029856615.1 Candidatus Njordarchaeota archaeon | reverse complement strand
TGCAACTATAATAGCAAGGTTTTCTGCAGGTATTTTTCTGCCTTTTTCGTCTACTACGACACCTCTATCGGCATCACCATCAAATGCTATCCCCAAATTAGCATTAGAGTGGGCGACGATTTTCTGTAAATAACTTATATCACCATCTACGGGATCTGCTGTGCCGGATGGGAAGAAGCCATCAACTTGAGAGTTTAATGTTATAATATTGTGCTGTTTTCTAAATAATAACGGAATTACAGATCCACCAATTCCATTCATAGGATCAATTATGATGCGAAGTCGTTTCTCGAATTCAAGATCTAGATTTGCAATGAACTCTAGATAATTGTTAGTAACTTCTTCCCAAGACCTTTCGTAAAGGTGGCCTATTTGATTCCATTCTGACCATTTCACTTTATTCTCAAAGAATCTGTCCCGAATTATTATATTTTCATCGGAGAATCCGGTACCATCAGACCATCGAAATCTTATACCATTCCATTCTGGGGGATTATGAGATGCGGTAATATAAGCACCTCCATGTAGATTCTGATCACTCCATACTGCATAATTGAATATAGGCAAAGGAAGCGGAGGAATCATGTATGTATCAAGACCTGCGCTTAAAATTCCAGAGATAGCAGCTAGCATAAGGGCGCGCGTCGATGTTCTTCCGTCACCGGAAACGGCTACATTTTCAGCCCGAGTTTTTTCTTCTAAAATGTTAGCGAAGATTGCAGCGGCTTTTGCAATAATGTCTGGGAAAAGTGTTTTACCCGTAATGCCTCTAATGTCGTAAGCCCTAAAAATATGTAACAAATTTTCCTTTGGTGGATGCATAGTAAGCACTCTCCGAAATAAGAATGTACAAATCAAGTATTTTCAGCCAGTAGTGAATTCTAAATTTGAAGAATTATACGAGTTTTTTAACATTTTTTCCTTTCGAGCAAGGAATGATTCTCAGTTTCGCATCCTTAAATTCTTTTCTTAACTCTTTTCCTCCGAATAACCAATCTAAAAAAACAGCTAGAGCTGCAACTTCGCTATGAGGTTGATTACTCACTGCGACGTTATAATCTGCGATTTCATAAACATGTCTAGGAACTTTTTCAGCACCCACAATTACTAAGAGATTTTTATTATGTTCGAAAAATTCTTTTCTGATCTCCGAGATTATATCGGGTAAATTCAAACCATACATCGTTAAATGGACGATAAATCCCTTTTTATTTTTCTTCCAATTGGCTAGAAATTTTCGCCATTTTTCTATATAGATCGCATAAAATGGCCCTCCCCACTTACTAGATACGCGGCTCAAGCTTTCTATTACGCTGCAATCCTTATCTCCAGAGAAGATTATGCCAATTGCTCCAAAGGCTCTTGCAACTAATCCTACATGAGTCGATATACGTTGATCGCGTTTAACTCTATGTCCTAATCGAAGAACCCATATAAAAGGTGCGTTAGAGAAACGGTTAAATTTGTCCATTGTCATCATCTAGATTTACTTCTACCATTATAACTAATTTAGTATCCTGCCTTCTGAGCTCAAGAGTACAAGTTATAACGCTTGACAAAAAAATGAATAAAACGTTTCATTTCTTAAGACGATTTGTTATTTTTCCCTTAATTAGTCAATCTTTTTCTTAAGATTATATCACCCTCCCAGTATATCATACGTCGTAATAGTTTTTCAGCATTTATTTCACCCAACTCTCTTACTACGTCATTAACAGTTAGTTCTTCATATCCAAGTCTTTTAAACAATTTTCTAGCACCTTCATTATCTGGGCTAGTTAAAGCCCAAGAGGCTACAGCATTTTTTGATATAAAGAAATCTTCTGCTTTCTTAGCAAGCATGCTTCCAACCCCCTTTCTCTGGAATAGAGGATCAACAAATATGTATCCTATATGACCATGGCGATGAACTCCTAGTCGGATAACTTCTATTTCCACAGCACCTATAATTTTACCGCTAACTTCAGCTACAAACGTTCTTTGGGCGTGTTTGAATCCAATTACCGCCCAGTATGCATCAGGCCCATTCTTAAAAGCCTTTGCGGCGATTTCCGCGATGGCGGGTAAGTCCTTTTTAAGAGCTTTTCTGATTATTATCTGAGTCGAATTGCTCTCTTTCACATTATGCAAGAAATCATCACCAAGGTTAGTGAATTGTACAACGTGTATATCTGAAAATATGACACTTGGTAAGATTCCTCAATTAGTAACCCTGTAATCTGAGCCTATTCTCTTAAATCTTCTTTATAATTCTATAAGGATTATCATTAACCGTAATAGGCTTTAAAGCTGATTTTATTTCACCATCAATCACTAAGTAAGAGTTCTTAAAGGTGAGCGAAAAATCTCCAGAAATAGCATGCGTATTATGACTACCTAAGGGCTCTTCGCGCACAAGAACCCCCTTATCAATTCCATTAATAAGATCATCAAGAGATCCTCTTCCTCCAAGAATTATAATATTCCAGGTACTGGATATACCTCGTCTGCATATCTATGAGCATTACCACCACTATCTTTTTCTTCATAACACGCAGTGTAAGTGTCATAGTAGAAGGATTTGAGTATACCTTTACGAATCAATACCTTGTAAAGATTTAGAAAGAACGCCTTTTTACTGTCTATTAATAGATTTAATAATTTATCATCACCAATATTATCCGGTTGGCGAGTGATTCTGGGAGCCTTATAAGATGCATACTTAATCTGTGATTTTAAATTACTAATATCAGGTAGCGTTTCGTTTTTTAGATTTAGACAAGGATCTAGCGAGTTTAGCAAGTTTTATTGCCCTTTTAATTACACTTTTAAGAGGGCTCATTTCGAGAACCGATGTTGAAGCGTATCCAATATTACCATCAAGCATTACTAAAATGCCAATGCTACCAGCAAAAATTTCTCATTATTTCGTAAAGATCTATGTCTTCCAACCAAGCTGTTCTTTGAATTATGATACCTCCTAGAAGATGAGCATAATCTACATTTGCATTTCCGAAATATCAATACTTTCTTCTGCTAAAGAGACCAAGTATTCTGCTTCTACGGCTTCCAAATAGTAAATGAGAGCATCTGGGTCACAGAATGATACTAGGTAAATGAATTTTTCTTTTGGTATTATTTTCTTTATTACTTAAATTAGAGAATTTAATTAGTCACCGAATAAATTAATAATTAATCTTAACGCTAAGGATCATAATATTCTGAAAAGTCGTGGGGATTTTAGA
>JAHKLF010000234.1 GCA_029856615.1 Candidatus Njordarchaeota archaeon | reverse complement strand
GTGAGCACAGTTACTTTTCCTCGGGCTCTAGCGTGGAGTTTATCTTTTGCGAGATGCTTCAGTCTTTGGTAATAGACGGGTCCCATGAGGACATGTGTTTTGAGCATTTTGCCTGTTTTTCCGTCGAAGAGCGTTTTTTCGCCATAGTAGTTTAGCCCAAGCTTGCGTGCTATGCTTACGAGTTCCTCTAACCAATCGTCACTTTCGAATGCTGTTCCGTCGAATGATTTACCGGTTTTTGCTGCTATATCACCAGCGAGGCTTTCAAGTAATTGGCCAATGGTCATTCTGGATGGTATGGAGTGCGGATTCAGGATAATATCTGGTGTAATGCCGTATTCGTCGAAGGGCATATCTTCTTGGGGGACTATTAATCCTATTACTCCCTTTTGCCCGTGACGTGATGCGAATTTGTCTCCTAACTCTGGGTATCTTGGTTGTCTTAGTTTTGCTCTTACTAATGTTGTTCCTTCTTTGGTTGTTGTAATGACGACTGTATCGACGTATCCTCCTTCTCCTTTTCGTATTTTTTCGCTTGTATCTCTGAGCATTCTTACTCCGCTTACGTATACTGCTGCTCCAGGTACTCCTGCTTCGGATGGGCTTACGCGTCCGACTATTAATTCATCTTCGTAGATTTCTACGCCTGGCCATGCTATTCCGTCTTCTCCTAGTTTTTCTCTTATTTTTTGTTTTGCTCCTCTTACATCATCGGTTGGTACTCTTATTTCATCGGTTTGGCTTGCTATGTATCTCCTTTCTTCTACTTCATATATTCTGTATAGGGCTCCTCTCATGAATCCTCTTTCGATGGATGCTTTGTTTATGATTAGGGCATCCTCGATGTTGTATCCCTCATATGCCAAGACTGCGACTATAGCATTTTGCCCGAATCCTCTCTTGCTTACTCCTGCAATTTCTAGTGGCTTTGTTGTTACTAGGGGTTTTTGTGGGTAATGTAATATGTATGTTGAGGTTTCTGGTCTGATTCTATAGTTTGGTCTCGGTATGCTTATTGCTTGTTTTGCCATTGATGTTTCGTGGGTTACTTTTGGTGATTGATCGTGGTTTGCGAATGGTATTGTTCCAGCGCTTATTCCTAATATTCCAGCGGGGGCTATTTCTAAGTGTGTGTGTTCTGGGGTTAAGTCTTTTTCCCAAATGGCTATGTATGCATCCTCTTCTTCTTCGGGATCTAGCATTTCAATTACTCCATTTTTTATGAGGTCTGTGAATTTCCATTCTCCTTTTCTTAGTTTTTTTATATGCTCTTTTTGTAGCTGGGGTTTTCCATCTCTTACTATTATTAAGGGTCTAAGGATGCGTCCTCGATCGGTGTTAATATGTACCTCACCGTACTTCTCCCAGTACTTTATTGATACTTGCCATGGTATTTCTCCGCGTCTTCTTAATTCTCTGAATTCGTTAACAAATTTTTCTGGGTCGGATATGTATCCAACGTACATGCCATCTACAAATACTGGTGTGTTAGGATAAGGAGTCCATCCTATTTTTATGGGTTCTCGCATTACTCCTAATCTAGGCAGGATTTCATTGATTATTCTATCTTTTTCTTCTGGTTTTATATCAGCTGTGACATAAGCCATTAAAGCTAGATGTTTGGTTAATCCGCATAATTCTCCTTCTGGTGTTTCATTTGGGCAGACTCTTCCCCACTGTGTTGGGTGCAGGTCTCTTGCTTCCACTTTTCCTCTTTTTGCTTCTGCTGAAGTTCGGGTGAGAATGTTTTTGACTCTTCTCAAGTGACTAAGGTTATCTAAGTAGTTTAGTCTACCGAGAATTTCTGTGACTCCGGTCACACCCGTTGGCCAATGTCCTGTTGCTATTGCACTCATCATTATGTCTGATAGCTTGTCGGTTCTTAGGACACTTTTTATGGCTGTGAGATCTCTGTATCCTGATACCAGGTTTACTATTTTTCTCTTTGTTTCCTCAATGAAACTTCTCCATGCGATTGCGAATAGTTCTTCTAAGAAATCTCCTACCATTTTTAGGCGCTTATTCTTATAGTGGTCTCGGTCTTCTGGTGTTATGTGATTGAAGTAAATGAGTACGACTCTTCTTATCATTCTTGCAATATAATATCCTTTTATCGGCCATGCGCTTTCATCTATTCCTAGGTGAGGTAATAAGTAAAGGTTTAATCTTCTTTTTACTTCCTGTATGACTCTTTCTCTATTTCTCTCGGTTATTGGTATTCTGAAGTTATCCATGTATTTAGCTAATTCAAATAATGCATTTTCTTGCGTTCTTAGGGCCTCTGGTTTAATCCCCTGAGCGCTTAGAAGAATTACCGTTGTTACTATATTGCCCCACTTACTTTCTCCTCTATATTCCTCTGGAGCCGCTGCTATAACCATATCTCGCATCGTGAATCCGAGTGCTCGCATTAATAGGACGATAGGGATTGGCTCTTTTGTGCCTGCTCGTGTAAACCGGGCATATAATCTTAAATCTTCTCGGCCCATGTAAACGGTTATTCTGTTTCGATAAGTTCCCGGTGATACTAACCATGCTTGCACAGCGAATTTTTTCGCTTCAGGGGATGCGCCTTTTAATGCTTCGGTTAGTATTCTTCCTCTCACACCTTCTTCTCTAACAACGACGACTCGTTCTGATCCATTTATTATCATGTAACCTCCAAGGTCCATGGGATCTTCTCCTATCTCCGCTAGGTACTCGGGATCTTTTCTGCTATATATGCTTAGATAGGGATCGTATTTTGAGCCGACAACTAGGGGCATTAGCATTAAGAGTACGCGATCCTTTTTTATTACTTCTTCTACTCTTCGTCCGCCTTCATATTTAACGCGTTTTAATGCGACCCATGCGTATATGGGGATGGCGTAGGTCATTCTGCGCATTCTGCATTCTAATGGGGTTATATCATACGTTGGGGAGCCATCATACTCATATATAAGAGATCTTGGGATGGGTTCTATTCTAACTCTCTCTTGGGGATCGTCTTCGGTTGCTACACGGAAGTCTAGGAGGTAACCTACCTCAGCATCTATTACTGGGTGGGTTTCAATTACCCTTTTTATTCCTTCTTCGATGAATTCATCGTAACTCCTTATGTGATGTGAAGCTAATCCAAATTCTTCTACCATCTTCTGTATAATGAGCCATCTATCCTCTTTATTAAGAGTAATATCCCGGGTATTGAACGTTTGTTCGTTCATTTGATTACACCAAGGGTCTCAT
>JAHKLF010000233.1 GCA_029856615.1 Candidatus Njordarchaeota archaeon | reverse complement strand
CTCCCAATGCCATCCAGTCACGTTCCTGTGAACTAGTGTTTCTGGTATATTTAAAATAATCATGATGTAAGATATTTCCTCACTAGTATTAAATTGCATAATGAATGGCTGCTCTCGAGCGACGCTCAATAGGATATTACCACTCATATCCTTTTTGAGGAACCGGAAAGATCCCTTTGGGAAATATATCTTCTCAACGTCCTCCCAAGGAGCCCCTATGGCGTATTCTCTATGAGGTTTATAACCGGTCATCCAAGCAGAGTAGCCATAGGTACTTACGTAATTTCCCTCATCATCATATATGTCTAAGGAACTCCAATACCTGCCGATTGGCATGCTAGTATTGAATTCTCCAGCAAATTTAATGTGATAATTTGATTCATCCTCACTAGCCTGACATTCAGATGTATTCAGGAAGAAGAGTATTACATTGGAGTATCCCATTTGACTAGATTCATTCCATATGCTACTAAAAGTGCTCCAGTGAGGTTCTGACAGTGCATTATATCCAATAGATATGTAGATTGATAGATTCTCTACCCAGCCATAAAATGATACATAGGCAGTTCCGAGGGTTCTGTTAGACTCAAACAAGGTCTTAGGTATGGTAACGTTTATTATGATCTGTTCGCCTAGGGGAATCCATTTATCCTCAGTAACCTCGGTACCGTTCTTATAGTAGATTACGTATCTAGCAAAAGGTCCAAATGGCCAGTTTATAGACTTCCAACTCCAAGTATAGTTCTCCGTTGCATGCCATATAGTCCAATCTGCTCGCGTAAGGTTTTCGAATTCTGGTTCTTCTGTTTTATTATCGTTGATAATGTAATTGTGAAGTGAATTTTTAAGCGAGGCGGTATGTATGATCGAATGTTTATTTTCTTTCATTTGAGAAGGAGTGCCGGTGACAGTGCTAGCTAGAAGTAATGTTATTAAGAGCGCGGAAAGGATGGTGTAGAGCATGCTTCGCCGGATTTTCAAATATCTCCACCATTTTAAAAATGATGAAGATGACGTATACAATAAAAAATTCCTTTAGTAATTTATATTTAAATCTTAATCATTAATAGGGAGAAATAAATTCTTGAGTGAAACTTGTTTATGCGGTATTCTCTGTGCTTAATTAAATTATTATGGTAGTATGATATATATTCTAACATTCATAATACGGACAATCTATGATAGACTGTATTCTTCCATAATCACATATTATGATAATTTGAGGAGTTTAAAATAATATTTAAAAATCAGAGGGGGTAACTTTTTAAGGATTCTATATAAGCCCACCGCGAGAACTCTTTAAGTAAATTTTTAGCATTATGGCAAAAGAACTCATCTTTGATTAATTCATTCTCTATGAACTCCCTAGTTTTCTCTAGTGATGAATGGAGAATGACTATCTCTCCCAAATCCGCTAGGAATGCTGGATAAAGTATCTTTTTTTCCTCGATAGATGCCTTTGATATACTATCATGTATGCTCGCTAAGGTATCAATAGCTTTATTTATGGAGTCTCGTAGTTCAAATCTTGCGATAAGAGCTTTTAAAGTTGGGTCAAGCAAACGATCATATAGATCATTCAGTATTCTAATAAACTTATCAATAATCTGTGCTGGGACTTTTTTATGGCGAGAAAGCATCTTTAAAGCATCCAATAGTCTAATCTCCATAATTGTAATGTATTCTTCGAAGCCCTTCAGATCTAGCGTCTCCTCGCCTATTCCTATTGCCTTGAATAACTCAATACTTTCCAGCATATCTAAATAATTGATTAATTTCTCATAGAAAAACTCTATTATCTTTTCACCGTCATTTATTCTCCCACTTGCGATTAGATTTTTCGCAATCAGCGGTTTTACAAGAATGCCTATGAGAGATTCTGATTCTTCGATTTTTTCATAATAAAGCATGAGTTCATTATACATTTCCTTGGACCTATTTATGTCACCTATTTCGTAGAAGGCGTACATTAGTGAGGATAATACTAGGGCTCGTAGATGAGCTGGAATCCTCTTTAATTTTATATATCTTGATCCAATATTAATCAATTGTAATGCTGGTCTGCCGCTTAAATACCGGCTAATTAAGTGATCCAGCACTAAGGCTCTAACTTGAGGGCGGATTTCTCTCTCTATATATCTCGCTAGATACTTCATGACTTTGAGGTAACCTTTTTTACCCGTATAAGAAGCAACCCAATCGATTAAATCGGCAATTAAGGCTTTGTCATCTTCATATGAGTTTATTAAGTTAATGATAAAGTCATAATCGTTAAATATCCCTGCACACACGGCCACTGAGGCAAGATTTTCTAGAAGAATAGGTTTTTTCAAATTCTTGATCTCTTGGTAACAATTTTCTGCACTATTTAATGAATTAAACATTATGAATGCATCACATCGATACATTGGCTGGCTTAGGGCGTTATTAAGTAAGAAATTTAATAGCTCTTCATCCCTACTACTCCTAAGTAAAGCGATGCAGAATTCTTCATGAGGTACTTTAAATTTGCGAAACAGCGAAATAAAATAATTAGCTTGATCTAACGGATCCAAACCTATCAATCCTGATGAAATTCACATGTACCCATACATAAAATTAACTAAAATTTATATAATCCTTAGTGTTTTCAATGGCGAATTCTTAGTTATGAGGACACTATGCTCAAATTTAATTATTCTATGACGCAGATTAGAATGGTGAATACCAGATATTTAGCATTCATTAAGTTATACTGTAATTTAATTAAGAATTAACAAGCCTTTTAACTAGTAAATTTAATGTCTATAATTGAAATGAGAATAATAAGGAATAATTATTAAGAGGCTATAAAATTAGTTATCGGGATCTTTAGTGCGGCGAGGCTTAATAGCAGTATCATTCATTCTTATAATTTTGATTAACCCCTGCTACGCATCTTCTTCTTATACCCAAAAGATTATTATGGTGAAGGACGAAAACACGAGAGAACGCATTAATCTTCATGAATTTAATCATAATAGTTTGTTCGAATCTATAAAATCACCAGTATTAATACCCTCTAACTATTCTCGCGAACCTGGAGAATGGCCTATTATCTTAAATGGTTCACAACTCCCCTGGCTGATAGGATTATCGTATGGTAACATCAGAGTGATGTATTTTAATGGTTCCAAATGGGCGGAAGTTCCTTATCAAATAGATGATCGTGGCTATTATTACACGATTATTGATTTTGATGATGATACTGG
>JAHKLF010000232.1 GCA_029856615.1 Candidatus Njordarchaeota archaeon | reverse complement strand
GCGACATTATAATTCCTAGCTATATGAAAGGAGAAACGATATAACTCTGGATAAGGCTTATCGACTTCAAGAATGAGTGGTTCATAAATTGCTATCTGAGCTAATTTTTCCCAAGAAACACCCCTGGGAATGAGAATAATGCTTCTTATCCCTGCTTTAGATGAGTAAGCTGCTAACGAGGCCGCCATATTTCCAGTGGAAGCACAAGCTACTAGATTAGCACCATTTTCGATTGCTACGGATATTCCAACAGCTGATCCCCTATCCTTGAATGACATTGTAGGATTTCGCGTCTCATCCTTTATGTAAAGATTATTAACACCCATCAGTTTACCTAACTTTTCAGCTTTTATGAGTGGAGTATATCCTTCGTTTAAGGATACTATGTTATGCTTGTGTTTCAGAGGAAAAAGCTCCATGTATCTCCAAATAGTATTAATTCGCCCCGCAAATGCTTCTCTATTAATTTTCTCCCGCAACATTTCATAGTCATATTTGACCTCTAGTGGCTCATTACACTCATCACACCTAAAATACTTCATCTTAAAGGGATATTTCTTACCACACTTAGAGCATTGGAGATAGACACTACTCATCAAACTCCTCTCCTCTTTAAAAAATCGATATTATTTCACTTCCTGAAGATTTTTAATTAATAGATAGTATCCTTCAAGCATACTCATTAAATCTTCTTTCCAAATTCTCTCGTCGGTTCCATGAATTCTCTCTAACTCAATTTCTTTCCTTGTAGTAATGAAATGGTATACAGGAATACCAAGTGGTCTTATCCAAGCTGAATCGCTTGTTCCTACTTGGAATAATGGTAATGGTTTAAATCCTAGATCGTGAATTGTTTTGACAATTGCGTTATATAGGGGAGTATTTAAATCTGAGTACGTTGATGGAGTTCCCGCTTTTACTTCGATGCGGTACTTGCATCCCTTTGGAATAAATTGTAAGATAAGCTTTCTTAAAAATTCTTCATCATGCTCTGGAAAGCATCTCACGTCAATTATTACTTCAGCACTTTCTGGAATTACATTATCAGCTTCTCCTCCTCTGATCACTGTTTTCGCGAATATTATGTGCGTCAGAGCATGAATGAATCTTGCGATATCCTTCGATGTAACGACTAGCCGTTTTATAATTATCCGATTAAAAAATCTGTTCATTATGAAGAAGCTTCTCCAACCAAACACCGCACGTAGCATATCTTTGACTGGCTCTGAGGGATAGAATACTCCAGTCGGTAAATCCTTTAGAAACTTCATAGCAACTTCTATGGGATTTATAATTCCATAAGGCATGCTAGAATGTCCTTTTTCTCCGAAAAACTTGATTCTATATATGTAGGATCCTTTTTCTCCAAAAGCTATGATTTGTCTCTCCTCACCCATGAATTTAATTAATCCGCCTAGTTCACCAATTGCGCCATCTACGCCCTTGAAAATATCCGGTCTATGTTTTACGAGGAATCTAACTCCATGATGTGGGTCTTGTACTTCCTCATCAGCAGCAATAAGTAATCTAATACTTCCCTTAAACGAATATCCCATTCTATGTAATAATATAGCTAGATACGTCATTACAGCGACTTGCCCTTTGTCGTCTATTGCTCCTCTCCCATAAATAAATCCATCTTTTTCAACTCCTCCAAAGGGATCCACAGTCCATTTACTTTCAATCGGAACTACGTCGCTATGGCCAACGATCATTAGGTTGTAGCCATCTCCAAGCTTACCTTTTATGTCTATAATTAAGTTGCCTCTTCCCGGAGCACTTTCTATTATCTCATAGCTTGTTATCCCCTCTTTCTCTAGAACATCAGTAATAATGTTTGCAACATCGGTTTCTCTAGATGCAACCGATGGAATTCTAATGATTTTCTTAAGTAGATCTGTTATTTCCTCAAGCTTAACATATTCCCTGATTGCCTCAATATTTTTCACAGTATTCCCTCTTAAGAATACTCATTAATGGTAGAATTAAGATTAAGTATATTAATGGATGTAGGTAAATTGGCACAATAAATGTAACCGTGTTTATGTACAGAGCATCAAATATGTTCGAGAGACCGTAGAGTAAAGCTGTATAAAAAACTGGATAAGAATTCACCTCGCTTGCTTTTTCATTAATAATCCCATAAACAGGCCATGATAATGATGCTACAAATGCCACTGTTAACTCTAATAGAAAGTTTAACCCATACAGGAACGAGATTATTCCTATAATGGTAAAAATTATAGTCGATGCTGGCGTGAATTTATAGATATACCAATCTCTTCCTAATAATTGCGCCATTACTGCAAATATCGTTGTTAGTATAATAATCTCAATGAGAATCGATCTAGTCTCATAGATTTTTGTTGCTACATCGAAGACCGCAGAACCCCAGCTCGTAGCGATGTATAGTAAGAGATACAGCAGAATATTCTCTTTAAAATGCCTTAGAACTGCTTTAATATCTCCTTTTTCTTTAAATCTAAATCTAATGAAGGACACACTTACGATGATGGTTAATATGATGCCTAGACTCTTCACAATCATGAATAATAAATGAAGTGAAATTGTATTAGAGAGAATTGTAAAAATAACAACAAGCAAAAATCCTGTTGTTCTCGCAGCAAATCCTATCCCAGTCCAAAAGTCGGGATTTACCCCCTCACCCGAAAGCATTGTTAACCATCCATCTGCACTTACATCCATAAGGCCTAGAGCAATACCTCCAAGGATCGCCATCCATATGGGTATATACGTCATTGGTAGGATTAGGAAGAAAATGACTAGTATTAAGGAGAAAACCGTTGCAAGTATATTCAATTTATCTATCAGAAAGGAGTAAACGGGTTTTATTGACCAAGTGAGTAAGAAGAGAGTTGCTATTAATACATACTCCTCGAGAGTTAGTAGGAAGGCATAATATGATAAGAATAGGCCGAGCATCACTCCTTGAATGAAGTATGTAAATGAATAACCAATTTTGAACACTAGTATTTCCCCTACACGAGTAATCAACAATGAAGAGAAATAATTTAATTTAAATAATGAGCTCTTATCTTTGTTGACGCATATTATTTTTTCGAGAATAGCTCCCATAATAGCCCACTTATAAACCCAGCTTCATGCGATAATATCCCAGAAAAACTATCTTCTCTTTCGTCTTTTTCTTCTCTTCCCCATGACTTTCTCTATACCCATTTCCCGCAGACCTTTCTCTACGTCATTAATTATCTTCTCTATATTCTTATGGAACTCGTCGTATAATTT
>JAHKLF010000231.1 GCA_029856615.1 Candidatus Njordarchaeota archaeon | reverse complement strand
TTCTAGAGAATATCTCTGCAACGCATTAATGATGTCTAACCAATCTTGACTGTTCATCCCCGTTAATTCGCTTAAAACGGGCAATATCTCGCTTATAGCAGGAGGGATTGAGGGGTCTCTTATGCTCAAAAAATGCCTAAACATGGATAACGCAAAACCATAAGCCATGCCTCGGATTGATTCGGGGTCTCTGGAAAGCTTTACCAAGAGTCTCTCCATGTCATTAAAATTAAGTTTATGTAAGAATGAAATCACATAAGAAAATATCAAGGCATTCTCGAATTTAAGACCCCATTCTACTCTCGAAGTTATTTCCATAAGCACCTTGTAAAAGTCGTTTCGAAATGATAAACCTAGTCTCTCTAATTTAATTCTGAGCAATTCAGTAGCTTCCAGTATCTTGGTATCAATATTATTAATAATCTTTGAGAATATTTTTCCGAGTTTTCGTCCAAGCTGTACCTCTTGAGGTGTTAGGCCTAGCTCAATGTATCTGAAGAAGCGTGAATTAATCGAGAATTCCTTGTTAAGAAGTGTTTCGAACAAATATGTGATCTCGGGACCGCAAATTTCAAAGAATGTCACGTCACATAATCGATGTCTAATCACTATTCCATGTTTAAGCCAGACTTTATAATCAATTAAGAAGGCGTAGTCACAATTTTTTGCCAAAAAATCAGAAATAGCTTTAACTTTTGGGTCCCAGAGGTCTAGGGATCCTCCAAGTTCGGATAAAGCTGCACATAAATTACGCTTATTTACGTTTTTTTCTAGATAGATTCTTTCGATAATTTGTAGGAATTCTCTAGCGTCCGTATTTGACATGATCTCCTTTAATATTTCTCTTAGTTCTCTGATATCACTCGTCTTTGTAATCTTTACGATTTTCTTTAGAATACTACTTAAATTCAGTTTTGCCACCTTTTGTTTTTGTCTTATCTAACCTCCAAGTCCATAGCGTATTAATGCTAAAATTCCATAGGAATGCAATAAAAATTCCAATTAAATTGGCTAATAAATAGTATACTCCAAAAAATTCGACTAGGATAAAAAGAGTAATTAGGTTTATCGCTAGGGCGCCTAGGCTTACGAGATTGTATTTTACTGTTCTTTTTAGCATTCTAGTAAAACCTTTGCTTCTTCTATCCCTGAAAGTCCATAACTCATTTAGTGTGAAATTAGATAGAATTGATGTTTCGATACTTATCGCTGCAGAGATTAGGTAGTATACCTTAAAGTACTCTGTCAGTAAGAAAAGTATGCCCTCATTAACCAAGATTCCGCTAGCTCCGACTGTGGCGAATTTAAGCATTCTAGTAAGTTCACCAGTATTCTTAGCTAATTTCACAACATGTAATAATCTTGAAAGATTTTTCCTAAAAAGACCATTTATGACTCTGAATCTTCCATCTTTCTCTATAACGATCCTCTTATTGTTCATCATCGTTGCATATATTAGAGGAGCTTTACAGAAGTCACGTACCAATAAATTAGCCATCCTATGTGTTAAAGTAAAGATGAATAATGGTGAAAATGGGTCAGTATAATCACGGATGTGCGGAGCATAAATATCATAGACTACTCTAAGTACTCTAAATAGAAATTTATTTAGTAGTCCTAGACCCTCAACGCGAGATTTTTCCTGGAATCTACTCCAACTTACTATAGCTTGTGTCTTTTTTTGCACTTCTTTAACTATTTCTCGAATTACTTCATTGTCTGGGAGATACGCTGTATCTAGATAAATTATAGTGTTTCCGTTAATTATTTCTCCTAAGGTTTTTTTAAGATGACTATTAAGTTCAACAATCTCGTAAGAGAATCCATTTTGCTCAAGAGCGGTTTTAAGTCCCATGATGAATTTGCTCATGTTAGGATCATCTATGCGGCTACTGAGAACCACTGTGATGTCTTTTTTCAAGTCAAATCACCAAGTAATACAGGAGAAAAATTAATAAAAAAGGTTATGCAAGAGTTTTAGGGGCTAAATGGATAATTAAGAATCTTTGTGTAAGAATGTGTTTCCAATCAATATAATGATAGTTTTACTCAATTTCCCTTAAAACTGCCGAGATTTTCTCAAACATCTTAATTACTAATATACGCTCAATTCCGCTTACTTCTCTATAAGCAGCTTCTAAGTATCTAAGGGCTTTAATAAAATGATTTCGAGCTTCTTTTAAATCTCCATTATTCTTACACCTGATGCCATGAGCGTATTCTTCCATAGCCTGCCTTACGTTCTCATTCCTAATTTTATCCATTCTAATCACTTCCATTTTTTAGGATTGGGAGTGTTTCGGTCGCATAAGGCATAACTAATATCTTTGCATTAGGTTTTTTCTTCAACTCGTTAAAGAGCGCAGTTTGAACATTTTTGGTGGGGATCATACCCAAGATATTCCTCACAACGTTTTCATCTAGACTTGAGTAGAGATATATCCTATAACGCGAGACGGCTCTTTTGACATAGAATGCTTTATGGGCACCTAAGATAAATCGTTTTTTAAGCTTTTTCATTATTTCCTCATATTCCCAATATTTCTTCATCCATGTAATAAAAGTGTCATTTCCAAAACCATTACGGCATTCAGCGATCAGAAATATTGTCCCCCCATCTTTTGTCGCATATTCTGCTGTATAGAGACCCTTATGCGCTTGATAAAGATTTATGTCAAACGGAAATCCCCCAGGAGAAGAGATTACGATATCAGCTTTTTCTTTAATAGGTACTTTACACATTTTATCCAAAAGTTGAACACCTGAATAAAACGCTGCTTCTAAATCGCCAGAAAATATTCCAATTATCTCTTTTCTTGCATTTAGTACTACGCATACTGTAAAGTCTACGCCCGCCAACTTAGCTCCTTCCATGATATCTTCAAATACGGGGTTACCCTCAGTAGAACCGATTTGGGCTCCTTTCTCAAACATAAAAGAGTGGTTATAATAAATTGTTTTTCTGCCAGCAATGCCCGGAACAATGCTTTTCGGCCCACCGCCATATCCAGCATAATAATGGAGAGTTACGTCGCTAATGATGATTTTTACATCTGCCTCAGCATAAATTCTGTTGATGTATACTTCATTACCAAATCTAGTCTTGCCTACAAACACTAAATCATCAGAATCACAATCGTGATTAACCCACCTGTAGTTTTTCGCTACTAAGTCACCCATCAAGTATTTAGCTTCGTCTTCGGTAATTGGTCTATGAATTCCGGTGGCTATGATAATTGTGATATCTTCTCTTTTTACGCCTCCTTGCTCTAATTCTTCTAAAATAACGGG
>JAHKLF010000230.1 GCA_029856615.1 Candidatus Njordarchaeota archaeon | reverse complement strand
TGTGGATCCTCCAACAATAGATGTCGACAAGTGGCTTGATGTAGACTCTATTCTGGAGAGTCTCTATAAGAACACATTGTTTACGAAAAATGCAGAGTTGGAGATAAGGTTCACACTCACTTTTAGAGTCAAGGATCCTAACAGCAGAGTAGCTGGAGGAGTAGCCGTAATATTAGATGATATTGTATTAAAGGCGGATAGCCATTATTACGGAGTCTTTGGAACTGATAACTATGGAAGAGATATCTTTGCAATGGTCCTAGCGGGATTAAAAATCTCCCTATTCGTCGGAATCGTCGCAACGATAATTTCCATCGTCATTGGCGGGGCTGTTGGATTGATATCGGGGTACTTCGGCGGGAAGATTGATGAAGTTTTAATGAGAATAGTTGACTTCTTAATGGTGATGCCGGGATTACCGCTGTTAATAACATTGGCATTTGTCTTCACGCAGATGGGATTGAGACCATTATACGCATTGATAATTGTGTTATCAATATTTGGATGGGCAGGAATGGCGCGAGTTATTCGTTCTCAAGTTCTTTCTCTTAAGACAGCAATCTACGTTGAGGCAGCTAGAGCAGCGGGGGCATCAAGCACATGGATAATAAGAAAACATATTCTCCCTGGAGTCTGGCCGCTAGTAATGATGTATTTGATGACGGGGGTCGTGGGAAATATTTTGTCAGAAGCCGCGCTGAGCTTCTTGGGAGTCTTAACACCAGACTGGCCATCGATCGGTAGGATTCTTCAAGAGGCTTCTGTTCAAAGTGTAAGTAGCGGCGCGGGCGTTGGTGGTGGAGGAGGAGGAGCTTTTATGGCGTGGTGGTGGGTGGTCTTCCCGGGGCTAATTCTAACCCTAATAGGTCTGGCTTTCTACATGATCGGTGACGCTTTGCTAAAGATCTTTAATCCTAAAATGCGTGGCTACTAAATCATTTTTAGACTTTGGAGCATCATTTTTAATTTTTTTACAAAATTTTCCAACTTATAGTATTTTTTGTAAAAACAGATAAGGGCTATTAATGGTAAGTGAAGCCCCGCTATTCTGAGGAATACGAGTTTCTAGTGATTTAAGGGGGACCTTGCATAAGAAATGTATGTATACTGCTTTCTAAAACATAAATATTCATTATTGAGACATTACGGATTGCACAAAAAAATGACTAGAACATGCAAATATCCATAATTATACTCTCCAAAGAGGAAAATTTTTAAAACAAATTCTCTTTAAATCAAAATGCGAATAGTCATCTATTCTCGTTTGAAAAAAATATAAGATAAAATTTGAGGTGTAGAAATGAACGTGAAAAGATTCGTCACCTTAACCGTTCTTCTTGCGCTTCTACTATTGCCGCTTGCTACAGTACAAATGTCACAAGTTCAAGCACAAGAGGAATATGACTATGAGGCCGAACTTAGCATTCCATTAGGTTGGTGGTTAGATGTTCTTAACCCAACCGAATCCACTACAGCTTACGATTGGGACGTACTAGGAATGCTGTTCGATAGTTTCTGGGCTTGGAATCCATGGAATTGGACTAATCCAGAGTACGACATTCCAGTGATTCTAGCGGAAAAGCCAACTTTTGAAGTAGTCTTCGATGAAACGCTTAATCAAAGTATAGGTAGATGGACACTTAAGCTGAAGGAAGGTATTCTATTCTTTGATGGAGAAGAACTAACGGCTGATGATATTGTATTTACATATGACTTCCTATTATGGGTTGCCCCAGCATCAGATGCTTGGACGGACTTACCATACTTCGTCATTAATGCTACCAAGGTGGATGACTACACTGTATATGTATATACATGGGACACCGGTTTCCTATTCGCGCAATACGGTTTAACTCACATAGTCTTTCCAAAGCATATCTATGAGCGCGAGGAAACTTGGGGCATAACAGACGATAACCCATATGACACGTTCCCTGACTGGAACGTAACGCCTCAAGATGTTGTAGGTTATACACCACAGGCACCAGATGACCCGATTCTAACTGGATATGGTCCATTTTACATAGCAAGTTGGAGTGGTGCTACGTTTGATACAAGCGATGTAATCATTCTAGAGAGAAACCCCTATTACCACAATCGAGCAATTGATGAAACAGGTAAAGTAGTTCATCCATGGAGTCCGATGACGCCTGATAATCTCGATATCCATGGTCCTTACATCAAGAGACTGGTGTACAAAGTAATAGTTGAGCCAGCTGCATTAGTACAGGCCTTACTAGCTGGAGAAATCGACATGGCTGCGGAATTCGAGTTCGGCGCATACATTGACAGCTTTATTGGGTATAACCTAGCATATGCTCCAAGGAGAGGATTCGGACACATTTCAATTAACTGTTTGAGCTCAGCAGCTTATGGTTTACTCCAAGATGCCAGATTTAGAAGAGCGTTAGCATTTGCTATTGACAAAAGAGAAGTCATTAACGTCGCTTGGTATGGTTATGCTGAACCAATTGATGTGCCAGTGCCGAAAGCGATGCTTGATTGGAGCATCGAGTATCTCGGTATGCTACCTGGGCCTAGTTATTACGATGCTAACCCAGATGCTGCTCTAGAGTTGCTCGAGGAGATAGGCATCACAGATGTTGATGGAGACGGTTGGCTAGAGTATGGAAATGATCCCACTAAGGAGATTACTCTAGAGATAATTGCTACTGAGTCACCTACTGTGCGAAGAATTGTAAGTACTGCCGCTGCAAGTATTAGAGCTATTGGTATAAAGGTTACTGAGATCTATGGTGACTTCAGAGCATTACTAAGAGCAGTTATTGGTGGAACATTCGAGTTAACATTCTTCGGCTTCGGTTTAGGTAGATTCCCAACATTCCTATTCGCATTCACAAGCTTCGCTGCAGACAACTTCTACATCTGGAGATGGTATCCAGAGAAAGAGAAATACACCTATTACGGAGTAACATATAACATATCCTACGATGATGCTGTCATGAATATGCTAACAGCAGAGACTCCAGAGGATGCCAAGCCATGGGCATGGAAAGCACAAGAGATTCTATATTGGGAGCAACCAATTATACCAATCTATCAGAATATCATCATTGGGGTCTGGAATGGAACGGAGTGGAAGGGTGTCATAGGAGAATTTGCAGGAGCTCCTGTGGTTAACTGGTATACAATCATGAAAGTCGTCAAAGTTAAACCAGTTGTTCCAGGTCCGCCTGGACCTCCTCCAATCTGGATGACTTGGGCTGCAATTGGAGTAATTGTGATAGTGGCTATTGGTATCATCGTGGTCATCGCTAGAAGAAGACCTGCTGCATAAAGATTTCTCATCC
>JAHKLF010000023.1 GCA_029856615.1 Candidatus Njordarchaeota archaeon | reverse complement strand
TTCGATTCTATAAACTTCCGCTTTGTTTGTCACGTTAATATCAACCTTATAAATGTATACATCATAAAGATAATGAATTTCTGTGACTCCTTGAATACTCAAAATATCAGTTCTTATCCCACTGTATTGCACATCACTAGGCCGATTAGCAAAGTTTACTGACGCATACATGTCAACAGGAAGCGACATGTATTTCTGCTTTGCGCTAGCGTAAACCAGATAATCAGCTGTGAGTAATATGCCAATGACGAGGCTTGTAGCTAAAATTATTAAAAGAAGGGAGAGAGCGAGTAATTTTAATTTACCTTTAAGCATTTTAAAGGCTAGAGTTAGGGATCCCATGTCGCCAGACCCCGATGCACTATAGTTATCATAATGCCGCATAATTTGTTATAATCGTTACATATTAACTATGAGTTACTAATAGGGAATTTCTTTCTTTAATGGGGAATCATTAATGCTTTTATGCGATGAAAACAAGGAGGCTCTTTTTGGCTCAAGATGTGTAAGGCTATTATGTTTATTTAAGGCTTATTGTCGAATCTAGGACGAAAAATCTCGACTATAAATATCTTTCTCTTCTTTAGATTTAAGGGCTTCTAAGTTTTTTCGCGTTAAAGTTATTCGGTATTGAGAAATAATATTCCTATCGCAAAAGTCTTAAATAACTCATAGAAATTTACGCATTTAGGCTTAGATACGCTGATTAGGAATGCTAGAAGAAGTAATTATTTTTCTGATAATCGGTATTGTGCAAGGTTGTCTGGAGTGGTTACCCGTTAGTAGTCAAGCTTTTCTGTTCATTATACTAATCATGTTTGGGGTCAATCCTATGGAAGCATTCTTAATTACCATTGTTCTCCATCTAGGAACTGCTTTATCATCACTAATTTATTATAGAAAAGAATACATTAACATGATCACGAATTTTTATAGCGATCCGAGTGCTAAGAGAGTGTTTACTTTCTACGTAATTGTAATTATCACAACTGGAGTCGTTGTTTTACCAGTATATTTAGTTTATAAGAAATTATTAGAAAGCCTAGGGCATCTGATATTTATAGGTGCATTATTAATTTTACTCTTAATTGGTTTGGCGATGCTTCTTGTCGGTTTTTTTATGAGACTGGCACAGAAATCATTAGGGCAACGTAAAAAAGATGAGATAAATTATAAAGATGCATTCTTATTCGGGGCCTTCCAAGCATTAGCAATAATACCCGGAGTAAGTAGATCGGGTATAACTATATCGGTTCTATTAGCTAGGAAAATCGACAAAAAAGTGGCAGTAGATCTATCTTTTTCGGTGGCACCTTTCGTAATAATTGGTGGAATATTTTTTGACTTTCTAGTTCTAGAAAAAGGAAATATTGATTTGTTATTATCACCGAATCTTATTGCAGCTGGTATATCGACATTTGTGACTTCATTCCTCACGATTAAGTATTTTACAAAACTCGTAGAAAGAATAAATTTCTCAACATTTCTTATCGTTATGGGATCTCTATTACTAGTACTTAACGGCTTAGCTGTAGCTTTTAATTTCTCTTTCTAGGTTGTCAATTCACTTATAAACTCTATCACATATTCGTCTTTAACTCTAGCATAATATCTCTCCGTAGTAGAAGTATATTTATGGCCTAACTGGGCACTCACATATTCTAATGGTACTTTTGCAGCGAGAGCTTTTGCACCCCAATTACTCCTAAAATCGTGAAAGTGAACATCTATTCCTAATCTTTTACTAAGCCTGTACAATGTCTGTTGAATATTCTTTCTCACGCGATTTCTTTTGCTTTCATCTCCAAATAAATATCCCTTCTTAATTTTCTTTACTCTCTCTAATAATACACGTTTCGCTTCCTCATTCCACTTAATCAGAGTTTCACTCATGATTTCTCCTTTAGAATTTTTAGCTGGGACACCTACAATTGAAACTCTTTCTCTGAGCCCCTTTCCAGCTCGAATTATTATTAAGATCGTACTATTTTTCACGATGACATCTTCAGCTTTAAGGTTCAAAACCTCCTGTAATCGTGCACCAGTCGCATATGCTATTAAGCACGCTAAATAAACGTCCCGATTACGTTCACGGAGATACTGAAAGATACGCTCTATTTCTTCATCACTGAATTCTCGGGGGACTTTCTCCGTTTTAACTCTTGGAGCTAGTTTTTTCCTAGTCAGAGGAGGCAGATCCTTAAAGGGATTATTATATTCTAACGTTCCTGAATTAAGTCCTTCTAGAAAATCATAAAAAGCTTTAATAAAGCTTAATAGTTGTCGTATGGTCTTAGGGGATAATGGTTTACCATTACGACCAATTTGTTCCCCAATCCATCTGCGAAATCTGATTATGTCTGCTGGCTTTAGTGACTTAAAATCTTTTTTATATTCGATTAAAAAGCGCTTAAACCAAATCATATAGTATTTAACATTCTTCCTTGCGACTTCCGTACTATAATTCACCAATACAAAATCCTCAATTAGCTCATCTAGTTCTCTGAGGTCCAAGGAAGATACCCTGATGATTTGTTGACAAGAACAATGAAGAAAAATAGTAATACGAATGAAAAGTGTTTTGATTCTTTTCTTTAAACATAGAGGGAAAAAACAAAAATAGTAATATTTACTATATGCGATTAACCATGTAATTAATACGTAATTGGTAGTAATTAATTTTTCTCGGGTACTTATAGTAAGAATCCTAAGTTTTAGGAGGTGCAGTGATGTCTGCGCCTAGGTGTAGATTTAAGGTAACGTTTGCGGGAGACGCGACGGTGGGAAAAACAAGTATCATAGCGAGATATCTGGGTACTAAAGATATTAGTCTGATATCCAAGACCCGAGGAGTAAGCATTGAAAATGCTAAGTATGAGGACGTAGAGTTAATAATATGGGATTTTTCTGGCCAAAAACATTATAGGGATGTTATTCTCCCATTTCTAAAGGGATCACATATAGTAGTTTTAGTTTTTGATTTATCACGAAGAGAGACTTTAGTTAATCTTATTAATGAATGGGCGAAATATGTAGAGGATTCATTAGGCAATAATGTGCCTGTAATCATCGTAGGGAATAAAAAGGATCTCAAAGTTCTTAGGGATGAATTTATTAATTCAGCATTAGAAGTCATGAAGAAGCATCTAAACGTAGTAGAATATATGGAGACGTCAGCCTTACACGGAGATGGAATTGAATCGCTGTTCAATAAGTTATTCCAAATTGCTCACGAAGCTTGTGCTATGTTAAAAAACAGCAATTAATGTTCTTTCAGAGTGATGCTATTGGATGAGACAGTAGCGATAATAATATGCCCCAAATGCGGCAGAACAATAATATTACCTAGAATTTATGCTCCGAGTATTGGGGAAGAAAGAAGGGTTGCCATCAATCATGGAGACCATGCTGTGATAGTGGGATTTGATAGATTTGGAGTCGCTCGTAGCGTTAGTAGTATTATGCTGAGGACAAACAACGACAAGGAAGGTCATGAAGATCTTATATGCCCTAGATGCAGAGGGGGACTACCAATGACGAACTGGGGGGATGTAGATAGATATGCCATTGACCATGGAGATCATATTGTTATTGTTTACAGAATCGGTAAGGAAGTTGATATTGAGGTAATAGATAAGATACTTCCTATTCGGACGCCGCCTAGAACCAGCAGACTTAGAAAAGTAATTATGAATATTGGAAAAGAAGCATTAGCATCGATAATTTTATGGATGATCAAAAATCCGAATAGGGAAGTGAAAGTTCCTGGGAATTTACACACGGACATAAAGTTCTTTATAGAAAAACTACTAAATGTAAGGAACCCGAATATTATTACTGGTATCCCGGAGATTCATGAAAATAGTAAAGCTATTGCTTTTTTCATTAAAAAGATAAACTATGTTGAAAATTTGAGCACGTTAGAAGCTATTCAGATTCTTAAGGAAAGCATTGAATTAATCGAAAGCATAAAGGAATCCTTGATAAAGATTAAGAGATTATATGGACGTGAAGAAGCATGTGAGTACTTAAATTTATTAAAAGAGAGTGATCAATCATTATGTTATGTTATTAAGGAGATAATAACAATGAAGTGTGATGATGAGCGGCTGCGGTTCTGAAGGAATGATGAGCAGCCCACCACCTGATAAATATTTTGATCAGCAATCTCATCTCAAACCTTAAACATCTAATTTCTTTGAGCTTGAAGTACAGAAATAGCAAACTGAGAGGGCATTCACTAGGCTAGTGTCCCTATTCTTTGAGAGGAGAAGTGTCTTTCAATTTCCTTTGCAACATTTTCCAATGTCATTGTATCCCATGGACGTAGCTGGCTCTGTCTTATTTGTTTCTGTGACTTAGTAATTGGTAAGATTTGGTATTGATGAAAAGAAACAAGTATTCTTGATATGAGTTTTCAATAAAAGATGATATTAAAATTAGAGTAGGAACAAATATAGAGGAATTTAGTGGAAGAAGAAAAAGGTGATTTAAATATTAACGAAAGACCTCATGACTTATATCATGAAATTAGCCTGAGAGTTCATTATCACTTAAACGAATTTAGAGATAACAATTCTGTTATTTTGCCAAAAAATAATGGTTCTTATTTTTCCCAAAGAATCATATATTTTAGACTCTTTCCTCCATTTCTTCAAAACTCATACCTAAGTGCTTCTCAAATACCGATATTAATTCTTTGATGACACTTTCTAATTTTTGTACGCATTTCAGTACGTTTTCTTTATTTAGCTCGCTTATTAATACTATCCTCACTATCTCTTTTTTCAGTTCTCTTGCATTTACTGGTTTCCGAATCTTGTTCACCCAGAAGTAATACCAAGGATCCGCTGCAGGTAGTTCTCGATTATATGCGTATAAGGCTTGGAATAAATACTTAATACCAAAAAATATGGACAGATATGCGCTTTCCAAATCTTTTCTTATAACCAATTTCTTTGGTACTGATACACAATAATAAAACGCTTGTACAATCCCTTCCATCTCTAAGTATCTCCAATCTTCTTTCGAGAGTTTTATTTTCTCTTTTATAATTTTTCTAACTTTTCCTGTAGGATCATAATATATTTCAGAAAACTTATATGCCCACTTGCCTTCGAGATCTAAATCTTCCTTAACAAATTCATTAAAGTCTTTGAAAAAATAATCTATCTTAAATCGATTGAATTTAGTTTCGCCCTCCCATTTTAGACCATACTTTTTTGGATCAAAGCCTCTTCTTACAAATATTCCTATATCTATATCACTTAATTCATTTCCATATTTTCTACCTATACTCCCAAGAAATACGATACCAATAACTTTTGGATCCAGTAATAATTTTTTGCAAAATTCTATCGCCACTTCTCTATGAATTCTCCAAATATTTTTTTCGTGCATTTATAGCACCTCATTTAGCGATTACGTATGATTTATAAAGAAAAAGTTTTATGAACTTTGGGATAGCGGAGTTAGAAATTGCATTGTCTAAAAGTAGAATAGGCAATGTTATCTAGGCATTACTAGGAGTCATCACCCTCTTATATCAAAACTAAGTAGCAAAAGTTGCTATTAAGAATTAGGAGATCTAAAAAAATATGTTATTACGTAAATGGTGTGAAGGGGGGATTCTAAGGTTTAATGTTAATATGAAAGAGCATCCTAATACGAAAAGGAGTTCATCCTGGTTTATCACATTTATGTTGATTATTGAATTATTACGTTTGAATTGAATGATGACTTTTCTACATTACAATAAAAGGATTTTGAGTGTTTGTTGACAAAAACTAAAAGTAGCCTATCTGATAAATATTCTAATCGATTGCTCCTATTCGCTTGATTTCGACACTAGGTCCGTACTCCATCTCGGCTTTTTTCTAGCTCAGCAAAAAGATCTTTTAACTTATTTTTAATATTTCCGAGCGATATACTTTGGACATTATCTATCACAATCCATCCAAGACGCGTAATCTGAGATCTTAATCTAGCAGGAATGGTGTAAAAGGAGAAGAGAATATATAAATCTGCTAATATTTCCCGGTACATTTTTAGTTGCTCAATAGTTTTTTCTGTTACATTTGTTTTCGCCTCTACGAGAATGCGGTAATTTTCCTTTTCTATGATGAAATCCGGTCTAATAGCTAAACTTTGATTAGAAAAGTTAACTCTTCGCGGAATATAGAGTACTTCCGTTCCCTTAATAACGATGTAATTCTCTTTCTCAAGCTTGTTCAATAATTCGTACACTAGTAATTCGAAGAATTCACCTATAATATGAGGTTTATACTTACGAGAAAACTTTTTTATTGGATGAAATTTTAGAAAAATCATTTTTCCCAATAAAGTTTGTAAATAAGACGAGTGCTCCGTGTACTTCATCACTTCTAATAATTTTCTAAAATAACTGTCCTTTCCAAGCAAAGTTTCTATTTTTATCGAAGCTTTCTCTAAGCTTATTTTAGTATCTCTTTCTTTAATGCTCCTTATACTGTAATGGCCATCGATACTAGCTTCTAACTCAAGTATGTTATTTTTCGCAATTAAAGAACGATTGAGTTTGATAAACCTGATATTACAGTCTCCGAATTTTATTTGGTTAATAACTATCCTATTACTTGGTAATATTTGGGTTAATGGCAGAAATTTTCGGTTTACTTCTAAGAGAAATATCCGAAAAAACTTCTCACAAATTATTTCTTGGAAGGATGGCCGCTGACACATTTATTTAGCCGCTCTCCAGCTAATCTAATCGCCACTTCTGCGCGTATTTTAGGATAATATCAAGGAATTTTTCCTTTGTAATACCCCTTATTCTTAATATTTTTTCTCGGCTTTTTTCTCCTTTAACTATTTCTATATTTCTCCGCGGAATTCCCAATATTTTAGCTAAAAATGAAATTAGTTCTTTATTTGCGGCTCCCTTTCTTGGAAGCGCTTCTATCTTTATGACAAGTCTATCACTCGTGATTTCAAATCTTTCACTTTCTTTCTTAATTCGCGCACCTGGAATCACATGTAACTTAACTATTAATTTTCCATTTTTCATTTCCGCAATGAATGACATCTTCGTTTTCACCACAGATTAGCTATGAGGTATAATTAACACGAAAAACTAATTGTGGATAACTCGTTTTACTTATAACTCATTAGGAAATTTTAAAGATATAATGTGATGTAATTAAATCATTGGGTAAAAAACACGCTAATTAGAGGTGCTTGCTTGTCAACGATGAGTGCAAAATACTTATTGATAATCATGGATGAAGGAGGGCTTCCCTTATACTTCTTTCCTCCGAGTATTGAATCTACGAAATTAAACATAATCTCGGCGCTCATTTCATCAACTATTGCGCTTAGAATGGAGGCAATGGGTGAGGTGGGTAGCAAAATAAAGCTTACAACGGAGTATGGAGACCTATATGTATACAAGGGAGAACAAATGTATATTTCCCTCATTACATTAGATAAGGTGAATGATGAGGGAGTATGGTTCTTCCTAAGTGATTTGTATAAAAAAGTGAAGTCGATAGTCAAGGTCCCCGATATTTTGATGATCGATGAAGATTTCTCGAAGAGAATCACAGATATATTAATGGCGTCTGTCGATAAAGTTAGAGAAACAGCTTTTGAGGACGTTAAAAAGTTCTCTGAGGCTCTATTTGATTCCATCATATCTGAAAAAAGAAGAATTCCAAGCAAATTAAGAAAGCACGTAAAAGAAGCCATCTTTCCAATTCTTGTTGATAGAAAAATATTAAGCAAGGAGAGGGATGTTATTAAGAGGCGGGTTTTGATCCTATGCGACGGTAAGCACGATATCGAAGATATTTCTCATGAAACGGGAGTTCCAGTTGATGTTATTATGATGATTCTGACTAGATATAAGGGAAAAGTGAGATTTTTACCAAGATATAAGATTAAATGGTGATCATAATGGGAATTAAGGGAGTAATCGCATGGAGATTTTTTGCGGAAAAAATTAATTTAATAGCAGTAAAAGCATTGCTACATGCATTAGTAGGAAAATTGATAGAAGAAAAAGGAATGGAGAACGTTTATGGCGAATTAAAGGAAATAGGCAAAAGAATGGGTATGTGGATATATCTTCATTATCTTGAAAAAGCGAGGTTTGTAGCAAAGAGCATAAAAGATGATTGGAAAGAAGATAATTTAGGATGGAAATTCTTTACAGGTAAGGAATTCCAGACAATAATTTATGAAATACGTGACGGCGGAAAAACAGTCGTAATCAAATGCCGATCAACTGATAATCCAATATGTAAAGGTTTAGAATCGCCAGATCCGAGAATAAAATTCTCAGCGATAGCAGCCGGGATCTTCGAATGGGCGAGTCAACAAAGAAAAGCCGATTATGGAGCTATAAATGTTATAGTAGATGAGACAAAATGCTTAGCTGCGGGCGATGAGTACTGTGAATTCACTTTCGTATGGGGATTTCCTGAAGATCAAGCTAAAGAAATTCTTAAGGAATTTGGAGGGGAGGGTGAATTCAGGGTTAAGTAGCAATGTAAAGGTATTATAAAGACACCATTTCTATATCTGATTAAAGTTAGAGATTCATTGACTAATAATAACTCATAATTTTAAACGAAATCTCGGGGGTTTTCTGCGCGTGGTTTGAATGCCCAAGATAACATCTGTTAATGTCTTTGGTTTCGATATAAAATTAGAAGAGCCTTTTAAAATATCATTCAAGACATTCACTCATGTCAGAAATCTCTTAATTGTCATTAAGACCGATGATGGTATTATAGGGTATGGAGAAGCAGCGCCATTTAAAGCTATTACGGGGGATTCGCGTAAAGATGCTATAAGATTCTCATATTTGGCAATAGGTAAACTCTTAGGAGCTGATCCGACGAATCTCAAAATGATTCATGAGATTCTTGAAGAAGTAGAGAAATTAACTAATATCCATAGTCAAACCATAAAGGCAGCAATAGACATGGCATGTTATGATATTTGTGGAAAGATGGAGAATAAGCCTGTGTATAAGTTGTTAGGAGCAGAAAAACCGAATTGTATTCCAAATACGTTAACCATTGGAATACGAAGTGTGCAAGAAACCGTGGAGACCGCTAAGAGGTATTTAGAAATCTTTAGAGAAGATGGTTTAAAGAGGATTAAATTAAAATTATCGGGAAATCCAACAAAGGACTACGAACGAGTAATCGCCGTAGCGAAGTTTTTTGATGGGGAGTTAACTCTAGATGCGAATCAAGCATACACGAATCCGGATATAGCGGTTAACGTTTTTAGAAAACTATATGAGGAGCTTGGGGATAGAATTATTCTAATTGAGGAGCCGTGTCCAAAGGGAGAGCTGGATAAAATGAAGTATGTTAAAGAGAAAGTTGAGATACCGATTTTTGCAGACGAATCAGCTGCAACATATAGGGATGCAATAAAGATAGCTGAACACGCTGCCGCTGACGGAGTAAATATTAAGCTTCAGAAAGCTGGCGGAATTTATTGGGGGTTAAAAATTGCAAAAGTAGCCCATGATTATAAATTAAAACTAATGGTTGGCTGCATGCTTGAGAGCGGCTTATCTATAGCAGCGGGAGTGCACTTTGCATCAGCCATAAGAGATGTCATAAATACCGACCTTGATGCGGATTTAACTTTACCTCGCGATATAATTGATGAATCAAGTCGAATGCCTTTTGAAAATGGAGCGAGGATTCCAAGGGAGAACCCAGGTCTCGGTGTTAAATTAAATCCTTGGGTAATGGATTTCGTAGAAAACAACTTCTTTATAAATAAAGTCTGGTAAGCAAAAGAATTGCCATAAACATTACAATACGATTATAGAAATAATGAGTTAATGAGTTTAAGGAGTTCTCTACGTGGAAACAAAAGAAAATTATCAAAGGTGATTAAAAAGTATTAGGTGTCTCCCATTTTGATGACACTACAAGCGATAGAAAATTGCTGACGCTATAGATTTCCAAGAACATTGTCATATCAATACGTAGAAATCGCAAAAAATGGGAATGAAAAATGCATTAGAATGAGATCTTAATTGCTCTTGACAAGACTCTTTCTCCTCTATAGTCTGGTAATAGAATCGGAGATTTACGATCAGTTATAATGCCCTCCTTCTTTAATAATTCTTCCCATCGACGTACGTGATCAAGCGTTAATTTACCAACGGAGGCGTGCTTGACATGCTTAGCAGCGGATATACCGGCTCTTCGTCCGAATACATTAATATCCAGGAGACTATTACCCATTAATCTGTTCTTACCGTGAACACCGCCAGTTACTTCTCCACAAGCAAAGAGTCCGGGTATAGGTTCTCCATTGGCGTTTAATGCTTGCGCATAGACGTTAATTTCGACGCCTCCATTCATGTAGTGAAGCGTTGGGAATACCAATATAGGCTCTTTAGTCATATCAATGCCGAATCTCTTAAATTGTCTATACATCGCTGCCAAGTATTTCTTGATAGTACCTTCGCCATGGATGATTTCTATCATCGGTGAATCCAGCCAAACTCCTCTCATACCCGTTGGAGTTATAACTCCTTTATTTCTTCCATAGCACTCCCTAATTATAGCAGCAGCCACAACGTCTCTTGGTTCAAGTGGATAAATAAACTGTTCACCATCAGCATTAACTAACTGGGCACCTAAACCTCGTACTTTCTCTGTAACTAATTGTCCAACGATTTGCTCCGGAAATGCCGCTCCAGTGGGATGATATTGAACAGCATCCATGTCTCTAAGATGCGCACCAACTCTGTATGCCATTACTACCCCATCCATTGTTGCACCATAGTGATTCGTCGTCTGAAATCCTTGGATGTGTAATCGTCCGAAGCCTCCCGTTGCTAGTATGGTTGCTTTTGCTCTCACTACATAATACTGCCCTGTCTCAAGGTTATATAATACGGCCCCAGCTACTTGTCCTCTGTCGTCCATGAGTAATTCTACAGCCGGGGAGAATTCTAAGACCGGAATCTCCCGATTTATAACTTCATCCATCAATACTCTCATTATCTCTAATCCCGTATAGTCTTTCGCTGCATGCATCCTTTTCTTAGAGGTTCCTCCACCATGAATCTCTATGAAGTTTCCTTCCTCATCCTTGTCATACATTACTCCCAATTCCTCATGCCATTTAATTATAAACGGAGCATCTTCGACTAAAGCTCTCACTAGTTCGGGCTTGTTTGCGTAATGACCGCCTCCTATAACATCAATGAAATGAATTACTGGGCTGTCAACGGGTCGATCAGCTGCTTGAATGCCTCCTTGGGCCATTTTTGTATTAGCATCACCTAGTCTGAGTTTTGTCGCAATCAACATATTTTCGGAGGGAACTCCACTATAATTAGCCCATAATGCCGCCGCGGCTCCTGCTCCTCCTCCACCTATGATTAACACGTCTACGTCATAATCAACATCAGACAAATCGATCTCGTCGGGATTGATTAGAGCATGGGCTTCTAATAGGTCGGCGACTTCATTGGGTACAATATCGCCTTTATTGGGTCCTATTCTTAGGGGTCTTTTTGCTTCTTCTTTATAATCTGGATGCCACTTCTTAAGGAGTTCCTCTTTTTCCTCAGGAGCGATCCTCCTGAATACTTCTTTTAATCTTTTTTCTCTTGTTGCTTCAACCTTTTCTAAACTTTCCCAGAATTCTTCTGGGTA
>JAHKLF010000229.1 GCA_029856615.1 Candidatus Njordarchaeota archaeon | reverse complement strand
CGATATTACAAACACTTCACCCATGATAATTAAGCATGGAGATGCCTATGTTCATCGAGCCAAAGAACAAAGTCAATCGTGAAATTTTTGAGATGACCTTTAACTTCCCCGAATTAATCGCAGACGGCATAAAAGATGGATCACAAGTAGAATCTCTAAATCTCAAGAATATAAAGCGCATCTATCATATCGGAGTCGGAACAAGCGGACTAGTTGGAGAATACGTACAATATTACTTCTCAAATCTCAACGCCAATACAGATTTCATAGTCATAAAGAATCACGATTTTCCCATTAAAGAGAAAAGTTTATACATCCTATACACGTACTCTGGGACAACCTACGAAGTCATGATAGCTCTTAAAAAAATCTTAAAAGCAAATCTCAAATGCATAATCATCTCAAGCAACGGGGTTATAGAAGAAGAAGCAAAAAAACAAAACATAATCTTTTATAAAATGAAAGAAGGCCTCGAATCAAGAGCACACCTCCCCTATGGAATAGCCTTCACATCAACAATTCTATCAGAAGCACTGGGTTACCGAGACAAAAACGAAGAAGATCTCAAAGAATCAATTAGCATATTAAGAAACATAAGAAGCAAAATCCTAAAAGAAAAAGAAGAATGGCTAAAACTTGCAAAATCAATACTAGAGAATCTACCAATGGCAATCGGGGACTCCGCTCTATACCCAGTTCTAAAAAGATTTCAAAATCAAATCGCCGAGAATGTAAAAGCACCAGCATTATTTGGTATTCTCCCTGACATGAATCACAACTTACTAGTTGCACTAAAAAGAACCACAAACCTATTTATCACACTAATAAGAAGAAACTCAGCTGACAACATAGTAAAAGCATATTATGAAATAGTCCAAAAAACGCTCAGCGACGCAACCATAATGCCGATTGATATTAATGACGACAAACATTGTTGGAACACACTATTATACCCAACCTACGTAATTGATGTCCTATCAATACTAGCAGGAGACTTAAAGGGCGTAGACGTAAGAGCAATTCCAGAAGTTAGTAATGTCAAAAAAACGCTAGCTAAGATATATGAGGAAATCTAGCAACACTTTAACATTCTCCGGCTATGAAGAGGCAGTAGAGCGATTAACCATTCTCTTACATTCATAGTTTTTATCTGGAAAACGAATAATGAATATAAAACGATTGATAAGAGAAAATTAATATTTTTTCCAAGATTCCTAGAAAATTAAAAACATTATTATTGATATATCTACTCTTAATGCATGAGTGTAAATTTTGTTGCGTGGAGAGATGAAATCGAGGAAAGATTTTGCTAAGACAAATTTTGCATTATATGTTCCTATAACCTACCGCCTTAGCTATCGTCCTAAGTAGATTTTTATCTACTAAGTAAATTATGTCCTTTGCTAAGCTTTTCTCTACGCTTTCTATCAACTCATCTTTGAACCCAAAATATGATATCAGAAGCGCAACTGTGACGTTCTCTCCTAGCGTTTCTGCAATAGCTATATTTTTCTCTAATTGTTTCAATTTATCTAAGTCCGCTTTCTCGCCAAAATAAATCTCCGCGACAATTGTACCTGCATCGGTTCTAGCTATCATATCTATTTCTCCTAATTTCCCCTTATAATAGTAAACTTTCTTTATTGGCAAAATCGTTAGGTTTCTCCCTGTTACATCTTTTATCTCTATGGATTTATTTACATGCATAAATAGTTCTCTAACTAAGCTCTCAAATGCCGCGTGTATAACTCTCGCGGTATTATACGTTATTTTCTCTAGGCCAGGATAGGGTTCAAGCGCAAACCACATGGCCATTGTTTTATCCACAAATACGTAGTGTGCTTCCTTATCTAATTTTGTTCGTCTAATTAGCCCTCTTTTTATGAGCGTATTCAGTACCTGACTGAGATTCACACCCCTTGCTCTTTTCTCTATTTCGCTGAACCGCGTGTAACCTCTAGAAATTACGTACAAAACTATAATTTCTCCTATAGATAGTTCTCTCCTAAGCCCCTCAAATAGAGCATTAAAGTATCCCTCATTAAGTTCCCTCATAAATACTTCATCGATATGTCTGACATCTACGTTTTTTTCTAATAATCGTAACATAATAGCTTTGATGTATGAGGGGTTACCTCCAGTTAATTCTGCTATCCTAATTTTTGCTTTTTCAGAACAACTTATTTTTCTTTCTGAGCAAATCAGATCTATTAGTTTGATCGTATTTTCAAAAGAAAGTGGATATAGAGTTATTATAACATCAAAGGATCTGGCGAGTGGCTTAGAGTATTCACCAGCAACGTCATGGAGTGTCTTAAGAGAGGTCGTGGAAAATAATATGGGGATCTTTGACTCTTCCAGCAATGCTCTCAAGTGCATTGCTACTGCATTTGTTCCTCCGCGTCCTCTATATGGCTTATATGTTCCAAAATTACGAAGTAAATCTGTGAATTCGTCCATCGCTAATAGTTTCTTCTGTCTGTTCACGACATAGAAGAATCTCTCCAGAGCTTGATAAGCATCACTTACTATTTCCCTAATTCCCATTATGAGAAGCAAATGTTCCGGATGCAAAATACGTTGACAATTAATATATAATCCACCACATCTATCACAAAAGTACTTAAGTAGCGTGGTTTTACCAACCCCCCTCAATCCTCTGATGAGGATTTTAGCATTTCTCCTAATTCCTTCGCCAATGAGTTTTATCTCTTCCTCCCTATCGATTATCATTACCACAATACCCTATAAAGTTGTACCCTATATAATTATACCATATGAAAATACATGGAAAAAGCCATCTTTTAAAAATTACAGTATGAAGCTTTACGCTTTTGAGAATTCTCTTTTGTACGTGGTACATAAAGTCTCCTAAAAAATTGTTTTTCCAGATTTTCGTTAGAGCTTTGTTTTTTGGGTTTTTAGTGTATTATTCAAGTTCTATGAGTATTGGTCTTATTTTCTTTACGTAGTAGTAGGCTGAATAAAATGCTACTAGATCTGGTAAAATTAATGATGATAAGTGTATGCTCAGGATATCCCAGATTGTTAGGATTCCGAGAACTTCGTAAAAGGTTAAGATAAGACCGAGAGTGTTAATTAGCAGTATTGTAAGAGCATACAAAGCTATCATTAACCATAATGTTGCTCCACCTCTCCTCTTTCTGTAGAGTTTATAGCAGTTATATATAGCGAAGCTAGACGCCATAAAGATGAGACCTGTGCCGAATGCGTTGATCATTAATGTACGAATCCTAGGGATTGTGAATTGCATTTCATTAGTTAGAAGAAGTATTCCTGTTGGGATTATTAGTAACTCTGTTCTTTCTATGTAAAT
>JAHKLF010000228.1 GCA_029856615.1 Candidatus Njordarchaeota archaeon | reverse complement strand
CGGCTGCAGAAAGAGTCTTTTATTGCAACATTATTTTTAAATATCTTTTTGTACTTTCTATTTTTCTCTTGTTAGGATAAACCTAACTTTGTTAGGTATAATTTGACCGGGAATCAGAGATGTTAATAACCTCTGTTGAAGCAAAATACCTCAAGATAATATATAAGCTGGAAAAAGAGGGTATCCCCCTCGTAGGCGCAAAAGTAATGGCATCAATATTAAGCGTGTCCCGCCCTTCAGCTCATGAAATATTATTAAAGCTCAGAGATAAAGGTTTCCTAGAACATTATCCCCGGAAAGGCTTTAGACTATCTAAGAGCGGTAGACGCTTAGCTAAAAGATTAGTCAGAAATCATAAGATCATTGAGACTATGTTAGTCATCATTGCTGGGATATCCGTTGATGAAGCATGCAGATGCGCAGAAAACATTGAATTAAAACTTCCTTCCAACGTCATTGAGAAAATATTCGAATCAATAGGGAGACCAGAGTGTTGTCCACATGGGGAACCCATACCTCCATTAGAAGAATGCGCTGAGATGATTGAAGATGTATGCTAGAAAAATAGTAGCGTTAATTCTTTTAATACTGCTCATGCTTCCCTGCAGTTGCAGAGTTATTTCATCTGACGATATAGATAATAGTACAATTAAAATTGTAGCCACGCTAGAGGTCTTCGCTAGTATTGCTAAATTTATTGGAGGAACGCATGTTGATGTTGACTATATCTTACCCGAGGGTGCTGACCCACATGACTACGCACTAACACCCGAAGATCTAAGCAAGATACAGTCTGCTGACATATTAATTTTTGCCAATACAAAATTTTTCACATTAGAGCAAAATATATTGAAGAATATTCAGGGAAAAGTATTTGTAGACTTTCCAGATTATGAAGAGTACAACTTAACAATATTATCAATTCCTGGCTTTGGAATTAATTATCATGGCTATTGGATATTACCCGACAATGCATTAGCAATCGCTAGGGCTATCTATGAGAAACTTGTGCTCCTTGATCCATATCATATTTCAGATTATGATGAAAACTTGCGTGACTTCAAAGAACGAATTAATTACTTGAAAAGTTTTTTAACAAAAACCTCTGTAGACAGCGGTCTTTATCACAAGAACAGTGTTGTAGCAGTCCCAGGTGCTGCATATGTTGCTTATTCATTTGAGATCAATGTTATTGCAACATTGCTTAAGGGGCCTGGAAGATTTGCTAACACTACAGAGATTCAGAGAATAAGAGAAATGGCAAACAAAGGCGAACTACATATAATTCTTTGCCCCGTAGCGTTAAAAAATAGTAAAGCCGATGAAATGGCAAAACAATTATCAAGCGATATTAATGTACCACTCATCTATGTACGCGTATTCTCAATGACAGGACTCAGAGATTATTTTGCACTGATGACTTATAACGCAGCTGCAATATCTGGTGCTTCCCAAGCTTATTCTAAATCAACATCTTCTGAGTTGATTCCTTTCCTGTACTTAGGAATCACCATTTTGTTCTTAATATCTGTGGTAGAAGGACTGATAATCTTTGTTTATAAGCGCAGAGCAGAGGTGATGTGGAGTGAATAAATTGCTCGCTGTTGAAGTGGAGAATTTGACCGTTGGTTACTCAGGGATAGTAGCTATTCAGGACGTTACATTCGAAATGCCTCATCCATCAATATTAGCCATCATAGGTCCAAATGGCGCTGGCAAAACAACTTTATTAAAAGCTATTTTAGGGATTCTGAAGCCCATGAAAGGAGAAGTAAAAGTGTTTGGGTTTAATATAGAGGAGAATATACATACCGTAAGAAAATTAATTGGATACGTTCCTCAGAGAGAAAAAATTTCGGAAAACATTCCTCTAAGAGCTCGGGATATCGTATTACTTGGTCGTTTAATCAGACAAGGCCCTCTAGCAATACCAACAAAAAATGATATACTTGCAACAAAAAATGCTCTGAAATCTGTCTTATTACCCCCAGAAACCTGGAATAAGAAATTTTCTGAACTCTCGGGAGGGCAAAAACAGAAAGTTCTAATTGCACGCGCTTTAGTATTTAATCCTAAATTATTATTACTTGATGAACCATTCTCTGCAGTAGATGCACCATCTCAACGCGAACTCATGGATCTCCTTGTACATTTAAAGATAAAACATAATGTCTCAACAATAATTGTCACCCATGATATTAACCCCATAGTCGAGAAAATCGATTATTTATTACTTCTAAATAGGCAAGCTATAGCTTTCGGAAAGCCGAAGGACGTCCTCACGGATGAAAATCTTACCCGCGCATATGGTATAAGAGTCAGATTACTCACTCACGAAGGTGTTTGCTACGCAATAATAGGTGATTATCATGCTTGAATATTTACAGAACCCCTTCATTCTTCGAGCAATTATTGCAATTGTACTAATATCAATGGTGACCGCAACTATAGGAAGTTTTACCGTTTTTAGAGGACTATCATTTTTACTTGCTGGAATAGCACATGCAGCGATGGCTGGAGCAGCCTTCGCTATATTCATTAGCTACTATGGTTTAATACCCCATTTTCATCCACTTTTAGGCTCGTTAATTTTTGGGCTTATAATGATTATAGCTGTCGGGTTATTCAAAATGGATATAGGCGGGGAATCATCGGATGTGGCTATTGGAATAGCATTTGCAATGTCAATGAGCTTAGCTGTATTATTCATCTCATTAATCCGGGAATATGCCGTTCAAGCATGGGGCCTTATTGTAGGCGATTTACTTCTCCTAACAACCTTTGATATCCTATTACTAATCATCGTCACAGCCATAATCGTATTCTTAACAATGATATTTTACAAAGAGTTCTTGTTCATTTCATTTGACATCGAAGGAGCTGAAGCATTAGGTTTACGCATTGTCTTCTATAACTATCTCATGTTAATTCTAATAGCTCTAGCGGTGGTTGTATTATTAAAGGGTGTAGGAGCAATACTAGTATATGCATTAATGATTATTCCAGCAGCTGCAGCTAATAACGTAGCTAGGAAAGTATCGGATGTTTTTATTTTTGCGTTTATCTTCTCACTTATGAGCGGATTTTTGGGTCTCGTAATAGCTTTATACATTGATGTTGCCCCTAGTGCCTTAGCTGGTTTAATCGCATTAGCCATATACATTACTACGCTTAAAGCGAGAAGATGATATCATGAATTCTAGCATCGATTCTAATTCATTAACGAGAAAACCGATTTTTGATCATAAATCAAAAATGATGAATGCTCCGCGTATCTGATAAAATGATGATCCCCCACGAGATCTGAACGGCCTATAGCATTATTAACAAAAAATGATT
>JAHKLF010000227.1 GCA_029856615.1 Candidatus Njordarchaeota archaeon | reverse complement strand
TCTTCAAATCCAATCCAAGCGGTAAAGATCACGGAGAGCTATACGATCCATACTACGCAATGATTGACTATGCCAAGGAATCTGGGAGAAAATTCTATACATTTGGATCATGTGAAAATCCTGGATGTGCTGTGGGGATGATAATATGAGGCTAATAATATGTGTTATAGAATGTCTAGAATATGACTATTTAATGAAGTGTAATGCACCAAATATAAAGAGCCTAAACCCCCATCCTTCATGGAGCTTTGGAAGAACCACAAGAGCATCAGTACCTGCAATTCTCGGAGGTCTAATACCTGAGTGTATCTATAGAGACTGCATACATAACAAAATAAGGAAAAGACTGGTAAATCCATTCTTCCTAACCGATTTGAAGCGGAAGGGAATACCCACATTCCTATTCATAGCCAACGGATGGGCGATGGAGTTCTTACTATTCTTTATGCCTAGCTGGCTCAGAGATGAGATGATTAAGCAGAATAAACATGGTTTTAATGATGAGTGGAATGTTAGGAAGGCGTGTGAACTGGCTAGAAAACATGATAAATTCTTCATATATCTACATATGATGAGCACTCATCCATCATTTTTCAATGGCATGGATCCAGATCTGCCTAGGAGGGAGGGATTTGATAATGTTAGGAGGAGGGCTGTGGAGTATGTTGATAAATTGATTAAGCCTGTTATTGATTTGGATGCCGACATAATTATAACTTCTGATCATCATATTCAGCATGATTATTGGCATCCGAGGGTCTATGATGTTTTTATAGCTACTAAGGGATTTAGGTGGGTGAAATGAGGAGGGTTCTCGTTACTGGGGTTACTGGGTTTGTGGGGGCTAATCTAGCTAAGGCTCTGTATGAGAGAGGTTATGAAGTGTTTGGATTAGCGAGATCTATTAAGGAGCATTCATCATATAGATTGCTGAACGTAGACATTAACATGATGTTTGGTGATGTTAGGGATAGATCATTAATATATAACATAATCATCAGAAACGACATAGATGTTATATATCATCTAGCAGCAGTCGCAATAGTTAAACAAGCTCATAAAGATCCTTGGTTCACAGTTGAAACAAACATTATGGGAACGTTATCAGTTCTAGAAGCTTGCAGAGAGCTTGGGTGCTCAGTAATCTACATGTCTACAGATAAAGTGTATGGTGAAGGTCTCAGAAAGTTGGAGACAGATCCATATAACCCAGTTGATATATATGGAGCTACGAAGGCATCAGCAGACCTAATAGCTAGGATATATGCAAAGACATATGATGTAAACGTAGTGGTTGCTAGGAGCTGCAATGTGTATGGACCGGGAGATACTAATCCAAGAATAATTCCCAACACAATTAGAAAGTGTCTGAAGGGAGAGAAGCCATTCATATACAAGAACTACAAAGGTGCTAGGGAATACATCTACATAGATGATTTAGTGAATGCATTGATATTCCTAGGACAGAGAATAAATAACTTGATGGTTAGGAGAGAGGTGTTCAACATAGGAACTGGAGAGGTGAAGACACAGGAAGAAGTTGTTCTTGAAATAACTAAGCACTTCAAAACAGAGCCAGTATACATAGAGCCACCGCCAGATCTTAAGATAGAGATAAATGAGCAATCACTGGATTATTCAAAGATATATGCACTTGGGTGGAGACCAGAAGTAAAGTTCTCAGAAGGAATTAAGAGAACCATTGAATGGTGGAGAGCCGTAGTCAGAAGCGGTAGACTCAGAATTTAGAAATAAATATTTTATTTCTAAATATAATTAGGGATCTTTATGTATCCGCAGAGGAGGATAGGGAGGATTATTTATCAACTAGAGGAATTAGGAATCTTAGAATGTGGAGCATCTGTAATAATATATAAGAGAGGAAATAGATTAGAAGGTAGAAGCAAAGCAAAGAGAGTTGCAGGACCAGATACAAATCATGCAAAGGTAATTAATGATGCTTTAAACTATGTATATTCAAAAGGAGGCGGAGTCGTTAAAGTAGTTCATACTGATATAGAAGCTGAAGAAACTATAAGAGTTAAGAACAATGTAGAACTCGATCTATCATGGAGTAAGGTAACTCCTAAATCGGACATAGACATATTTTATCTAGAAGAGAAGTCGAAGCTTAAGAATGTCCGTGTATATATACCAGACACAATAACGTTTACAAAATCAGCGATAAAAATACATGGAGAGCAGAAGATAAGCTCTTGGGACTATGTAATTGCCAAGAATTTAGTTCTGGAGAATGAGAGTCCAACGGGCACTGCAATTCATTTACTGTGTGAGAATGATGGAGATCACATAACTAATGCAATAATAGATACCGTTAGGATTTGGAAGTTCGAGTACGGAATCAAAATCTCGACATTAGTGCCAGATGATGCGCAGGGATGGATTAATTCAAATACATTCCATAACGTCAGAATTATGAATTCAAAATATGGAGTGTACATGGAGAGAAACCTCAATGCTGCAAGCTCTGGAACTAACTCAAACATATTCTCAAACCTAATATTCCTCGCATATAGCAATACATTGAGAGGACTTAGAATAACTGGTAGTTATAACAAGATATTTGGAGAAATAATTGATATGCAGTGGGCTGCAAGCGGTGCATTAGCCATAGAGTTCACATCTGACTCGAAGAGAAACATGTTCATAGGAACTGTAGACACTGACTATGTCCAAGATAATGGAACTGATAATATAATCATAGCAACAGTTGATAACAAGCTGAGGATGCCGAATCTCGATATAGATGAAATAACTAGCAAAACAGGAATCGTTAAGTTCACTGGATTAACTAAGCTAATACTTGATGATTTCTATGCACAGGGATCATACTCAAGCTCCAAAGCTACAGATACCGCATGGTATTTGGTCTCGTTCATAGAGGGCGAGTCAAAGCCCAGAGTTAGGATTTCACCCATAGGAACGATATCGTTTGGAGATGGTGTTAATGCTCCTAACATAGTTATTAAAAACACTGGTGGAAAAGCAAGAATATATAATGTAGAATCAATACAGCTACCACTATACACTGACTGTGCAGACCTACCAGACTCAGGGAACTTCACAGGAGATACGAGAGCTTGTTACGATACGGGAGCTGCGAAATGGGTGATAAAAGTCTGGGATGGTTCAGCATGGCAGACGGTTGGTTAAGATAAATCCGATGTAACGATTTCTGAGTTTGCCCCCGGTTTGCACAGTTTCTGAGCAGACTTTTTCTAATTAGTGTATTCAAAAATCTTTCAAATCCATAATAAGACGAATTCAGAAATTTGCCCCCGGTTTGCACAGAAATAATAGGACAAATTATAAATAAGGGATTTATTATATTT
>JAHKLF010000226.1 GCA_029856615.1 Candidatus Njordarchaeota archaeon | reverse complement strand
TGTATTATAGTAATGTTGTTCTAATAGTGATTTCATGCCAATTGAATTAAAAACGATAATTGAAAAAATAGCAAAAGTGTTAAGAGACAACGAGAAAATAATATTCGCAATACTCTTTGGATCGTATGCTAGAGGGCTTATGAACATACATAGTGACTTAGATTTAGCTGTTTATTTCAAAGAAGAACTGAGTTTTGACGAGTTAAGCGAACTAATATCCGCCATCGCTGCCACTCTAAATATCCCAGAAGATAAAATTGATATCTTAATTCTAGATGATGATGTACCATATGAACTGAGATACAGGATATTTAGGGACGGGATTCCAATTCTCATTAAGGACGAAAAAGCATTCAAGAATTATCGTGACAAAAGTATATCTTTATATTTAGACTTTAAAGTGTTTAAACAGAAGTTGGGTCTCGATAAGAGGTACATAATGGCTCTGAAGAGGTTATTCTATGGGCGATCTGATAGTTAGACTTGATCATATTAGAAAAGGCATCGAGGCATTGAATAAGTTAGTATCTAAGAATGATATAGAAAGCATTATCCAAGATTTTATCCTTCTTAATTCCGTCTTACATATTCTTCAAACATCGATCCAAGCATTAATTGATATTGGAACAAGAGTTCTTTCTGAAATGGGTATTAAGCCTCCTAGTGTTTACAGAGAAATAGCGAGGAGTCTTAAAGATAGGAAATTTATTACTGATGAAGAATCTGAGCTAATGACTAAAATAATAGGGTTTAGAAATATTCTAGTTCACGGTTATCTAGCGATTAACTTAGAACTCCTAAGAGAAATTTTAAGAGAGAGAAAATATGGCGATATCATAAAGTTAGCAATAAAGATTATCGAAAAAGCCCAACAATCTGGAATTGATCCATAATACTGTTGATTATTAATACAATTATTTGAGTTACTCGTGTAACGGTAGCTAAAAATGAATTGAATATAACCATAGACATTAATCTAGCATCACTAATCAGAATTTTGATGAAGCATTTTACGTGTGTCATCTATAATATATTCCTTAAACATTTAGGAGGATGATTTCTATTTTAAGAATAGATTAAAACAGTGTGATGGATAGATAGGTCTACTCTCTAATATAATAATATTATATAATAATGAATATATTAGCTAGTATAACAACCAAGTATTGTAGATATGAAAAATCACAACTTAAAGACGTAGTTCGATGTGTAAACTCTACTAAATTATATTTTAAAAAGATTAATGGGGGTATATCCCTTGCGTAGAATGAAAAAATATTTGAGGACTTTTTCTATAGTAGCGGCTGATTTAGAAAAGGGGGATTGGGGAGTCGCAGTAGCATCAAAGTTTATTGCTGTGGGAGCATTAGTTCCATGGGCAAAAGCAAAAGTGGGGGCTATAGCTACTCAAGCGTGGGCGAATATCTCTTATGGTCCACGTGGATTGGAACTTCTTAGTCGAGGATTAACGGCAAAGGAGGTGTTGGATAAATTAATATCGAATGATGAAATGAAAGAACATAGGCAGGTAGGTATAGTAGACTGGGGAGGTAATGTGGCCGCATGGACGGGATCCGAATGTTTTGAGTGGGCGGGACATGTAATAGGGGAAAACTACGTTGCTCTCGGGAACATTCTTGCTGGTCCAGAAGTGGTTGAATCAATGGCGAGAGCATTTGAAACGACTAAAGGAGAGCTAGTAGATAAATTACTAGCTGCTTTAGAGGCAGGGGATAAGGCTGGAGGAGATCGAAGAGGCAAACAATCTGCGGCAATAATAGTGGTAAGGGAGGCTGGAGGATATGGGGGCTATACTGATAGATATGTAGATTTGAGGGTTGATGATCATCCAGAGCCGATTAAAGAGCTTAAGAGGATATTTAGGATTTGGGATTTAACTTTATTATCTAGGGAGGATCCAAGTGACATAATTAAGCTTGAAGATGTGGCTGATAAGATTCAGGAGGCTCTCAGAAAATTAGGGTATTATCGGGGTGAAGTTACTGGAAAATTGGATCAAGAAACGCTAGAAGCGCTTAAGAATTGGATGTTGATTAATAATTTTGAGAATAAAATGCGGGATGATGGGTATATTTGGGGTAGCATATATCGGTATCTTATTGACCTAGCTGAGAAGAAGTAGTTAGTTTCAAATTTCTACGCATATGAATGATAAAGTTCGAAGTGATCAATTAGATTCAATGCATATGGAGAATTAGATTTTTTCGATGAAGAGTAAATACTGGTAAGTAAATAGTCATATTTCTTTATATCTTTTTATAAAATTTAAGTAGAATTTCCACTGTTTTTCTGTTAATACATGGAATTCGAATGGAGAATCAAAGAATTCTTCAAATAATATATCCAGAATTTCGAATTTTTTCTCTTTATTTCCAAATTCATTTGAAACTATTGCTATATCGATATCGCTTAATCCGATAGAGAAATCTTCCGTTAACACAGAGCCGAAGATGAATATTCTTGCTTTAACTTTTTTATTTACTATTTCTTTTATCTTCTTAGCGTATTCTAAGTAATTTTCAAAGTATTTTTTTCTGCGCATATATATTTCTACTTCCATAGAAGATCCCTCAACTTTTTATAAACCTCAAAAGCCTCTAGTACGTCTTCTTTATCAAATTCTTCCGGGAGATATCTTGCCGTAATATAAGCATATTCCAAATTTCTTAAAACTTGCTTATTCTCCCTTATGAATCTTAGTACATCTTCTGTTTTAAATATTCTTGAAAGCATGTGAAGCAGTTTTCTCAGACTATGTGTTCTTTCAAAAAACCCAATAAGATCGAGTAATTTTGCTTTTATTATTAATTGACATGCTTGTTCAATGTGAAACATTGCTATATCATAACTTTTTCTCTTAAAGTCCTCTTCCGCATCTTTAAAGAAATCTTCAGCTCTTCGTAACATTACTCTAACTTCATCTCTCATTAGAGAATACCCCCACACAAGCTTTATAAACCATTATGAGCATATATAAGCTAATCGTATTTTAAATGAATATGTAATTTGAGCTTTGTTTCAATTTTTCTCCTAAGCGATTTTCTATTTCTTTTAGTATTCTCTCATCTCCAGCTAGTATTTTAGCATATTTCACAATTTCTCTCAAAGGATATTTTTCTTCTTTAAAAGACTTAATGTGTGGTTCTTGTGGTAATTTTATTTATAATTTTCTGATTAGACTTTGAAATAATCTTAACCATATTAACCAGAGCTTGCTTTCGCTTAAGGGGTTACACAGAAGGATACTTACTAGATTAGTGTGACAAGATTAAAAAGGCATCTAGTCCTATTTAAGAGCGATAATAAGCAGAATAATGAAATTAGGATATTAAGTATAAGAGAATACTAATACCCTATATAAAC
>JAHKLF010000225.1 GCA_029856615.1 Candidatus Njordarchaeota archaeon | reverse complement strand
TCATTTGTACGCTTAGCGGGATTTAATATAGCTCATGTGGCTCTGGCAGTTGTAATAGCGAAAATGTTGGAGGTTAGCCAAGGTCTTGGTTATGGAATGTTAATATTCATGAATGTATTTGCATTGACGCTTGAATTAGTAATAGTTATGATACAAGCGCTTAGATTAACATTCTATGAGTTTATGACGAAATTTTATCAGGGTACTGGGAAGCTATACAGGCCGTTTAAGATAAGAATTTAAGCTCTTTTCCCATATTTTTGCCAATATTTTTTATATGCAAGTTTTAAAAAGAAGTATTCCGATATGGTTTAGGAGTACTTGAAGGTGAGAATTAATGAAGAGGGGTAGCTTACTAATTGGAATCGTCTTCGCTGTTATTCTTTTAATCCTAACATCGCCTCTTGTACTTCATGCTTTTTCGCCTCAGCAGGAAGAAGCTACTGCAGTTGAAGGAAAATTCCTAGCAATGGCGTTGGCGACGGGGATATCTTCAATTGCCGCAGCATATGCAGTAGCTAAAACAGGAGTCGCTGCATTAGCTACGATTACAGAGAAGCCCGAATTATTCGGTAGGACGATTCTTTATGTAGGTCTAGCAGAGGGTATTGCTATATATGGTGTTCTAGTATCTCTGCTAATATGGATTACGTAGGTTTTCCATTATCTTTCACCTGGAGATGTCTTCCTTATGAAGGATCGGGAGGACGAGAAGGAGAAGTATTATAAGGTGAATCGTCTTTTTCTTTTCACATACTTTTTAGGATTAATTCTCGTACAAATTCCTGGAATATACTACGTTTTGGTAGCAATAACCAAAGTTAATATTATCCCTATCTTTGTAATTATCGTCTTTATTGCTACTTTATGGCCGATTATATGGAACTTTATCTTGAGGAGAATTTTCAAAGCGATTTATAAAGAGGTATACGAGGAATAAAAGGAATTTCAATTATAAATTGATATCAAAAATCTAGCGATATTCTCGTGAGGGATATTATAGAAGATTCCATGCACAATAACTGATAGATCCCTAAACTCATATTCACATCGCTTTAACAGCGATAATACGTAATAGGGACTGATAAAACTTGGTATTCTATGTGCAAGAAGCTCCTTTCTCAGGTATCTCTGAGCGATTACATAGGCTTCGCCTTCTCTCTTTATTATGATATTCTCAACTATATCCTTATAAGATCTTAAAGCTTTCATTACAAAGCTTCTGTTTTTGGAACGTACTACATTTTTTAGTGTTTTGATGTTTATCTTGTGACCAGAGGGTAATAATAGAGGATCGATAAGTTCGGGAGAAAAATCATATAACATAGGAGCGAGAGCTAGAAATATATTCATTATATCAACTTCTATTTGGAAAATTTTTTCAATCTCCCTCTTATCGGGTAAGAATCTTTGCTTATTGATAACGTCGAATAGCCTCTTGTAACGTATTCTATATAATTCATATTCTATTGGGAGGGGGCTATTGAATTTTCCCATCAAACTAATTATTTCGCTTCTGAATTCGCTATACACATCATATGATGTCAGAAGACGTATAAATTCTTCCACGTTTTTTGTTTCAATAAGCGATGAGTAATTGATTGTCGAGAAAGGTAAAATGACTAGTTTGCTTGGATCGGCTTTCTCACCGGCCCACTTCTTCTTAAAGATAAAAAGAAGATTCTCAATTTCAAAAATTCTTAGAACTTCCAATAATATGTCCCTTAGTTCCTCAGAAGACACTTTTAGCAGTTTAAGACATCGTTTTATAAAAACTTTCTTAATTTGCTCATGAAGATACTCAGGGGTAGGTTCTATCTCCCTACTGATATATTCACCATATTCCGTCATATGTAAAATTGTTACTACTTCCCTTAGGTTCTTAGCGTAAGCGAGCTGGCTAATTACCTGCGGAGGAAGCAATCGCGTGGCTATATCATGAGCGCGGATAATGGCATAGTCGCTCAATCTATTCACCTCTTCTAGCAACTATGATATTCCGGATTAATTTAACTCTTAAGAATTCCTCTAATCCTTCTTCCTCCAGCATATCTTCAATGTATTTAGCCACACTCTCCATTTCTGGAATAATTATTTTCTCAAGCGCATTCACAATCCGATTTGTCCTTTCTAAATCCGTGGCCAATAATTCAATTTTCATTTCTATCTCGGTTACTTTTATCATGTCCTGGAAGAGTTCAACAAGATCATAAACAATTTCACGTATTACGGGACCAAAAAGGTTCTTCACGCTAACTTCACGTAGAGCTTTTACTGTAGGAACCAGAATTCCCATGATGCTTAAAGGCAAAACATCAATATCAAGAACTCCTCTATTAATACTAGCATTAGCATCAATTGTTTCTGGACCTAATAGGGCGTAGATTTCCCTAAAGCGAGTCACTATTTTTTCGGCTCTCCCCATAACTTCTTTTTTCACGGCCTTATAATGCTCAAGCAATTCCATTAGGCGAGATGTTAATTCATCCCTTTTCATGGATAGTAAACGATAGCCCTCCTTTATGATCTCAATTCTACGCTTGAGTTCAAGGAGAAAACCTTTCGTTGGAACGACTCTTAGACCAACAATGGCCAATAAAAGCACCTCATAAACAAATAGCCATTAAACAACAAAGAAGAACGCAAAGATAAAAATTTCACGCAAGAATTTTTAATGCAAGAAAATTTACGTTATAAGGTCGTGTAATCATAAGAATACCTAATAGTATACGCGTTCCTTATCAACCAAAGAGAAACAAAATCGGTGATTGCTATGAGCAAAAAAATAGCCTTGATACTTCCTTGCAATAGAGGAGCACTAGAGGGGAATTATTTCCTAGGAAAATACTGGCAAACGGCGAATAAATCAAGAGATCCAAGAAGAATATCATTAGGCGCGATAGATTGCATACCGGTATTAAAAAAGAACGAAGACGACGCAATAGTGATGGAATGGGAAATGGAGAGAGTTAAAGGATACGATGTTTATCCTCAATATAATGAGAGAAATATATCAAAAATCGCCGCAGGAATAGTAAATGGACTGATAAGAATAGCACAAATTTTTGATAAAATAATAATAATGCTCAACGTAAAACTATACGCGGAAGCAACAAGAAGAGCGCTATCTCAACTTCCAAAAGAAATAAGAGAAAAAATAGAATTCATTTACATACCAGGAAAACCAGGACTATTTACAAAGAAAATAAGAGAAAAAATAGCAGAATTACAAAAATAGTACTCACAACCTGTCACGTGAAGTAAAAGCTTCAAGGTAACTTGTGCATAGAGAATCTTCAATGTGTATAAGATAACTACCATCAGCTAGTTTCCTTGATAAAGATAGCTTCCTTAAGATCCTTAAAATGCTCATCTCCTGTGAGAATTTTTCCCTTA
>JAHKLF010000224.1 GCA_029856615.1 Candidatus Njordarchaeota archaeon | reverse complement strand
TGACTTGGCATTTCATAGAGTCAATACTGACATCAGTGTTCATGAAATCCTCAATTACTTGAATAAACATGGCATCGGAGAAATTGCCGCTTTTGATTCGGGCTTTGCAGTGCATATTCAGCCAAAAAATGTCAATAAAGCTACTGGTCTCATAAAGGCTCTCGAAATAATCAATGAGAATCCAAAGAACGTATTAGTAATCGGAGACGGAGAAAATGACATACCGATGTTTAAAATAGCGGGATTCTCCGCCACACCTCTTGATGCAATGGAGGAAGCCAAAAAGCATGCAAAGATCGTTCTTAATAAAGAAAATGGAGAAGCACTCGGGCTCCTCGTTGAAATGATACTTGGAATAAAAAGATAAAGATTAATCGAAATACCTGAAATATTGCCGCTTTGATTACATAAAAAACCAATAGACATTATCTAAGACATATGCTATTAGTTTATCATGAAAAATAGATAGTATGTAATCGTTAAACAATTTCTACTCGGAGATGTCATAAATGGCTTCTGTCATCTGTGAAAGAGTTATCAAAATATATAGAACTGGGACAACAGAAACTGTAGCTTTACGAGAATTATCAATGAATGTTAGAGAAGGAGAATTTAGAGTAATAGCAGGCCCATCAGGTAGCGGAAAAACAACATTGCTTAACTGTATTGGTGCAATAGATGTTCCCGATGCGGGAACAATCATAGTTAATGGGGAGGATATAACAAAATTTGACGAAAAACAAAGAATAGAATATCGTAAGAGAAAGGTAGGTTTTGTCTTTCAATTGTTTAATTTAGTACCATATTTAACTGCGCTTGAGAATGTCGAATTACCAATGACAGCTATCGGTGTTCCTAGAGAGGAAAGATTAAAGCGCGCTAAAGAACTTTTAAGACTTGTTGGATTAGAGAATAAGGTTAACAAGACACCATATGAGTTATCTGGTGGAGAACAGCAACGTGTTGCAATTGCTGTTGCGCTTGCTAATGACCCACCACTCATTCTAGCTGACGAACCCACTGGTGAACTAGACTTTATGACTGGGAGACAGATAGTTAGATTATTTAGAGATTTGCATAAAGAACTAAATAAAACAATAATTATGGTTACTCATGATATTGCAATGGCAACATATGCTGATAGAATAAGTATCCTAAGAGATGGAAAAATCTTAGAAACAGTAACTCCAGCGGAAAAGGACTTAGCAACACTACTATTTACACGTGCTGACGAGTTGATATCCAGCCTTGAAGAAAAAAGAAAGAAGATCTTAGAAGAAATAAAGAAGATTGAAAAAGACTTCCGGCAGGGGATGATATCTCTCGATGAATTAGTTGAGAGGTATACTCAGCTAAAGAATGAGTTAAAGAGAATTGAAAGTGAATTGAAAAAACTATCCATCTAGTGATGAACCCTTAATTCTTGTGCTAGATTGAAACTAAGTGCTCGTCTCATCGCCAATCGTATGGAGAGTATCACGGAGAGGGCCTCGAGGAGTACTGAAGCTATTAAGTCTAATGGTATCGTGACACCTCCTCCGGGCGGGGGTCTGAGAAATCCAATTAATCCTACATTAATCAGAATCGTTAGCGATAAACCAAAGTCAAAAGCTATAATGAACCCAGTTATGAACGAAAAAATTATCACCAAAATTGCCTCAATGCTTGCTATTGCACTAATATCCTTTAAGCTCAGCCCTCTCGCTATTATTAATGCGAATTCTCTCCTCCTCTCCGCGTATTCTGAGTAAAATATGAGATAGATCCCAAACGCTGTTAAGGCAATTAGCTCTATGAACTCCACACGAAACATTGTTGCGATAATCCCAGCCAGAGAATTATTGAGAGCTATCCTAACAATATCTGAATATACATAAATCTCCGCATAAATTCCTAAGTTATTCAGAATAGTAACGAGTTCTGAGAGAAATTCCTTTTTCTGAACAGAATTTGGCGTATGAATCAGTAATCTATTAGGATAATCAATGATTTCTTTTAACATCTCTTTATTAATCAGCATTACTAGAAAATCCGATCTCTGAGCATCATAGATATCTGTAAGTAATCCTGGGAGAAATGTCACGAATCCAGCTATTTTCACATGAATGTATTTTCTTACGAACCCAAATCTTTTATAAACTAACACATTTAACTCATCACCAATACTCATATTGAAAACCCTCTTAGCTGAAACACCAAAAAGGACCCCATTATTCTCAAAGAGCGCTTTAAGAGCTTCATTCAATCTAATGCCTACTAAGCACTCCTCATTAATAAAAGACGCAAGGAAATATTTCTCATCGATGGCTATTACTTTTATATACGGCAATCCAAATATTCTAGTTCGTCCCCAATAAGTATACACTTCGGCAACTATTATACCATCAGAGATGTTCTCTATTCTCATAGAAAGATTATATGGACTTATTGGCATTGTATAAGACACTATATCGACTCTATAATCCGCTCCTACTTGCATTCTGATGTTTCTTGTTAAAGCATTCACAGTTGATGAAGCATTAATTCCGGCTTCAAGCATAAGAGATAGTACGATTGCTATAATAAAGATCGTCCGTGAAATTCTAGCTGGTCTACGCGCGAAGTGCTTTATGGCTAGACTTGCGGTCTCTTCACTATAAAATATTGCCACAAATTTTTTAAGAATACCTTGGATTGTTGATGCGTAGTATGCAATTATTCTACTAAGAGAATATGCAATAATAAATGGGCTTGTAGCTAGGGTAATAGCATCAAAAATGAAAAGCAGAAAACCAAAAACTTGAAACAATGCACTTTGTGAATTCATTAAATTTTGGGTTGCGAACCTCATAATTGGTAAATTAAGCATTGTTTCAATAAGTCCGAGACATCCATATGCAAATATTAGATAGACTGTTGAAGAAACTTTTTCTTTCTCTATTCTCTCAAGATATGCCGATAAACCTTCAAGAATACTTATCTTGGCTGCTTGCATGAAAGAGGGGATAATTTCTAAGAAACTGAATAATACCCCATAGAGTATAGATGCAAGGAAATATGACGAAAGACTATGAAGAATTATCATTAATGGACTATACTTGGTTGCGTAATATGATAGAAGAAGATACGCGGCTGATAACGCTACAGTCACCGATAAAATTAAGCTTAAAATCCCTCCTAAAATGCTGGTGATTAAGAATTCTATAACTGAGAGCAACAATATTTTCTTGGAAGAAAAACCCCTAATTTTGAGTAAAGCTATTTCTTGTCGCCGCTTATTGATATACGTCCAGCCAATGATTACAGCATATAAACCACCGGCAAATATTCCTGGTAAAGTAACGTACGTTAATTGAAGTCTAAACGCTGAAGGCCATGAAGCATAGTCCCTTATAATTATCTCGAGATAATTATAAAACGATATCTGAGTAATTGTCGTGTAT
>JAHKLF010000223.1 GCA_029856615.1 Candidatus Njordarchaeota archaeon | reverse complement strand
GTAATTCTTACTCGAAATAGGCTAGATCTATGAAAATTTCTGGAAATGTTTACTAGTCCATTTAAAATGTCTTTATATATTGATAAAATGTTTTTTCGCAAAGAATTCTCGTATTTAGCATGTAAATTATTCGTAAAATATTTAGCCCATATGTAACGTGTAGGATGCCCAAGTCTGAATTTATATTCATTATTATATGCGTCTAATACAACGGAGATCTCTCTATTAATAATATCGTAAGCAAATTCCCTAGAAATCATGGGATTTCTTAGTAATTCGTAAACATCAAGCACAAATCCCCAAGCTAATGACCAAGTCTCAGATCCTACTCTAGGAGGAATTAGCTGACTACTATACGAGAAAGAATCGGTATTCCTTAGAAATTTTCTCGCCGAATTTACTGCGAACTTATAGGAGGGAATAAGATACCCCTGCATTTTTCTCCTCTTAAAGGATTGAATACTTCTAAAATGATTAGTGTGACTAATTGAAGGAAATTGCATGTTTCGTGAAAAAGCTCAAATATTTTTTAAGCTTTTAAATTTTAGGAATAACCTGGCTTAACGAAAGGGTTAATGGATGGATCTATTAAGCTTAATTAACGTTTTCTGTACAGTGTGCGCATTATCATCCACGCTTATTATGAGTACTCTATTATTCTTAAATTATAGAATGATAAGGATTAAAAATACTCTCTATCTTGCAACGTTTTTCTCATTAATGGCCCTGCATAACCTATTTTTCTTATTAGCGTCGTTAACACCAGATCCAGAGTTAGCCACATTGATTTTTAAAACTACTTTTTTAGGGCCCTTAGGAGTTCTGATGCTATTATTTTTCGCCGAATCTCTGCGGAGAGCCTCTCCTTTTACACGGGAAACTTTTATTGGGACATCTCTTTTCATGGCATCATTTATTGATGGCATGCTATTTAATCCTATAATCGTACGAGAGAATAATATATGGTATACTCTCCAACTGAGATCGCCATTAGGATATGTAACATTATTGGGTCTTTACGTTTTTTCATCAGTATTTGTCATATATGTTTACTACCTAATGTACAAAAAAGCGTTAACACATAATAAAAAATGGCAGACTAGGAGTCTTCTTCTAGCATCAACGCTTGGTTTTGTGGGTACTATACTTGTGTTATTAATAGAGATTTTCTTCTTCCCAAGATTAGTATTAGAATTTTTAGTTGTAGCCTTAGCCACGATAGTTGTAGGTATTGCATACATCAAAAATCCCTATGTAGCCTACCTGTTGGTTCAAGATATTTATAAAATTTTAGTGATTCAAAAAACTGGGTTGCTATGTTACTCGAAATCTTTTTATGAGGCCGAAAAAATAGACGATTATGCTATAGCGGGCTTGATACAGGCAATCACAGCGTTTGGTGAGGAGGCATTAGGTCTTAGGAGTGAAGGACTAGACGTAAATGTAATAGCATTTGGAGATAAGAAAATTATTATGAAAAAGTACTATTCGATTATAGGGATTATAATAACTAATCAGGTCTCAGACGCTATTGTTAATGCATTAAAAAACTTTACCGAAGCATTCTGGGAGAAATTCGTTATTTATGTTAAAAAAGAAGGGCTTGTAATAGAGCCAAAAGAAGCTGATGCTCTTCTGGAGAAAGAGTTCAGTCTTTTATTACCATAAAATTGAATTAAAGTAATTTTTTCAAGGAAGGCGTTATTAATAATGAATGAGTTTTTAAAAAGCCAAAAGTGTGGAATATTACTCAAGATATTTCTCTAGATAATCCATTTTTCCCAGCATTATAGCGCGTTTTAATCTAGCAAGTTTTGATTCTAACCAAGTAATATCTAGCTTTTCAATTATCTTGAAGGAAGAGTTTAGACCAAACTCCGACTTTTTATCAGTGGGTATAATGATTATTTCAATTAAATTATGATTAATCATTTCGTTAAATGGAATGTTTTTAGGACATAACCCTTTTTTCCAAAAATAATTAGAGATCGCATGCCCAACAAGATAATTAAGATACCTTTCGATTTCTCGTATTTTCGATTTTGCTCTTTCATCAAGTTTTGAGTCAACTACTACGATGAAATCAATGTCTCTTCCGCCGGGAATACCTTGCTCCCAAGCAGGAGCGCCGGCCACGAGGTCATGGATGTAAATTTCAATAGCATTTAACTTTAAGTGCTTCTTGAGTAAGTAAAAAAGAATCAAGCTGGCTGGCCTTTTATATCTCTCCTTTAGTATAAGAAACTTTCTAATTCTATCCGCCTTTATGGGATCTTGAAAATCCTCGCAACGGAACTCGGGAGGAGATTCGCGTAGGTCTTTTAATGATATATTCAAAAGCTCTATGCATAACTGAACTTTTCCGCGTAGATAATCTTCTAACCTCCTTAAAGTAGCATCTTTCTCAATATCCAAGGTGCTATCAACTCGATATAATTATTCGATTAGCTCAGTTTTATCTAAGCATATGCGAAATCATATATAAGTAAACTGTTTCGCCAATAATGCATTACTAACTATGTGTATTATAGTTTACTGAAATGTTTTAAAGAAATCTCGACAGCAATTCTAATTGCATTTAGCATTAATTCTTTAGACATGCTAGGTTGTGAGCCATCTAATGTTTGTTCTGGTAAGAATGGGAGATGAATAAACCCGCAAAGCGTCTTTAAACGATATTTCCAAGTGGTATATGAGGCGGTGTACATAAGCGTATTACATAAGAAGGTTCCTGCGCTATTAGATATTGAGGCGGGAATCTTATTTTCTCTTAAAGCTTGAATGATATCTTTTATAGGTAAAGTAGAGAAGAATGCAACTGGACCATCCTCGAATATAGGTTCATCCGTTGCTTTATATCCCTCCATGTCTGGTTTGTCATAATCCATTATGTTTATAGCTACTCGTTCTACGACAATGCAAGGTCTACCACGAGATAAACCTAAACCTATGAAGATTTTTGGATTATGCTCTATTAGCATCTTTGGAATATTCTTTTTTACCCATCTATAAGAGACGGGAACTGTTTTACCGATAATATTTTCTCCCATCACCACACTGCCATTGATTTCCTCAGCTATAATAGCTGCTGGATTTATTTTATAAGACCCAAATGGTTCAAAACCAGCAATGAGAACGGGCATTTTTCCTCACGCAGTTTTTCTATATTTATTCTCTTCGGAAGATGGTAAATAAGAGTGAATTTAAACTTATTAACTGAGTAGCTTAATTATATCAGATGAGGAGGAGTGCTGGACTGATGGCGTGATGAGCTTCCACTCGGCAGAGGTAGAGTTTTAGTGGTCTCTATTGCTTCCTCCATACATAATCCACAATTATTCCACTATCATCAGCGACTGCGCATAAAAAGTACTTTGTAGTATGATATATCGCCCATTCTCCGTGATTATTCACCATAATTATCCCAGCTCTTATTAAG
>JAHKLF010000222.1 GCA_029856615.1 Candidatus Njordarchaeota archaeon | reverse complement strand
CTTAAACCGCCAGTTCTTTGGTCGGGGTTTGTATGTAAGGCCCACCATTCTTTATAGGTTCCCTTTACATCTTCTCTGTGAGGTCCTAATAAACCTCTTGAATCAACAATGTATATGTTTTCCGGCTTAGCTCCTCCTAGTAATAATACATCAGCATTCTTTTTATTTGAGGCTCCAAATCCAAAGAAAACAATTTTTGCTTCACTCATCTTTTTACCTACTATCTTTAAAGCGTTTTTAAGTCCAGCATATACAACTGTAGCTGTACCCTGTTGATCATCGTGCCATACACAAATATTTAGCTCTTGTCTTGCTCTCTCTAATACATCGAAACATTTGGGTTTCTCAATATCTTCAAGGTTTATAGCTCCAAAGTTTGGCTCAATCCATTTCAAGAACTGTACCATTTCATCTGCTGTGCTTGCTCTTGTAACTAAAGGAAATGCATCGACACCTCCAAGATATTTAAATAGTACGGCTTTTCCTTCCATAACTGGTAGTCCAGCTTCGGGTCCAATGTTTCCTAGTCCAAGGATTCGGCTACCGTCGCTCACGACAGCTACGTAATTCCATCTATTTGTGTAGATCCATACATCTTCGATATTCTCCTTTATCTTGTTACACGGTTCAGCGACTCCAGGGGTATATATCCATGCGAAGTCATCATAGCTCTCTATTGCGCATTTAGGAACAACCATCAATTTTCCTCTGTAAAACTTATGTAGTTTTACAGCGACTTCTTTCCAAACCATAGCCTTCCTTAATAATTCTTCCTTTGTAGGTTTTCTTTCCTCACTCATTTAGTACACCCAGTGCATAATCGTATATACCTTCGTCATTGAATCTTTATATTTGTAATATACATACTTCTTATGAATTTACATGAATATATTCGAAGTTTAGTTTATCATAGTGATTTCAGATAGTGTGCTTTCAAATATGCTGCTTAATGATAAGTTCTATTGATTTAAATACATTTAGGTGGTCACATGAAGAAAGCTTTGATCAGAAAAATGAGATGTACAAACTGCGGGTCAACCAGAATTATGTTAGAAGAAGTAATTAAATCTAATAATCAGGAAATATTAGAGGGATCGTTAACCTGCGATAATTGTGGTAAAGAATTTAAAATTAAGGATGGAATCCCTATCTTTGTGAATTCGGAGGACGTATCGAAAGATCCAAGGATTAGGATCTTTCATGAGTATTCTGATAGATACGAAGGCTGGTTTTCTAGTGAGAAGGGTAAGGTCTTATTTGAGATAGAAATAAAAGCTCTTAACGAATTAATCAAGAACATCAACTTAGGTGAAAGTTTAGAGGTCGGTGTAGGAACAGGAGCATTTGCGCAGGCATTAGGAATAGAGTTCGGTATTGATCCAGCATGGAATGCTTTGCTTATAGCGAAATCCAAGGGTATTGAAGTTATTCAAAGTGTCGCGGAGAATATGCCATTCAAAAACGAGAGCTTTGACTCGGTTTTTCTCATAGTTACAATTTGTTATGTTAGTGATCCAGATAAAGTGATAAGAGAGATAAGAAGAGTTCTAAGAAGAAATGGCTTTCTTATAATCGCTTTTATAGATAGAGAAAGCGCTTGGGGCAGATTATATTTAAAGAAGAAATTGAGTGGGCATATATTCTATAAGCATGCTCATTTTTACACTTATAAAGAAGTGTCTTCTTTTCTCGTATATAACAAATTTAAAATTGTGAGGATCGTATCAACATTAAGACAACAACCTTCAGAACGTCCCGTATTCGAACATCCCATTATAGGACACGTTAAGGAGGCTAGTTTTATTACGGTTCTAGCGCAAAAAGGGGTCAATAACAGAAATCAATGGTAATTTTATTCTTATTTGATATCTCTAAGAGTAATTTCTTGGTGCGGCTCCAATAGGATGGATCCTTAAGTTTTTTCCAGAATTCTCTTACTTTTGGTTTCGGGAAATCTCTTAAAGCATCTTGTAGCGTAATCCAATTCTTGGACTTTAGATTTAGTTTATCTACAAGGATCCTTTGTACGCCCATTTCCGCAATTGTTAATACTAAATTTTCCAGTTCTCTCTCCTGCAATATAGGTAAAATAGGTGCAATGAATCCATACGTATTTATACCTCTCTGAGACAAAATTCTTAATGCCCTAAGACGGGATCTTATGGAGGGAGCTCTAGGCTCAAATATGCTCTTTATTCTCTCATCCAATGTCGTGATTGTTAATCCAGCTTCTAAATTATTGAATCTCTTTAAAAGGTCGATATCCCGCAGAATTAAATCTGACTTTGTTAATATTACTACTGGGAATTGTCTCTTTAATAGAATGGTTAATATTCCTCGCGTAATCATATACTTTTTTTCTAGAGCTTGATAGGGATCTGTTACACTACTAATTAAAATGCTTCCACGATCGATGTTATAAATTTCTCTTTTAAGGAGATTAATGGCATTCTTTTTTACATAAACGAAGGATCCCCACTCTCTGGGGTCACCGCCCTTGATGGTATGAACAAATCTGGCGTAACAATAAGTACATCCATGCGCACATCCGTAATATGGATTTATAGAATACTTAATACCATAAATTCCACTTTTACTGATTATAGATTTTACAGAAATTTCCCTTATGATCATTCCTGTTTTCTCTCTTCTAAATTCACTAAATACTCTTTAATTCATGTGATATAATTTTTTATTTCTGGGATTTTATGTATTAATTTATTTCATTGTATAAAATAGATATATTTATATCTATTTGCCAGAAAATTAACTATTAGATTTCTCCATTCCCTAGGTGTGTGAAATCATGAGAAAAATAATCGCACCATTATTGATAGCTGGACTTCTCTTCTTCATAATAAGTAACGTGAGTAGCGCCTTTGCAAGTCCTGGATATCACTATTCGGTATTCACACCGAATGGTGTATCCTACGAATTAGAACTGAGTTTTTATAGCGAAGAGAAGAACCTAACAACATCTCAGATTATTGAAAGTCAGCAAATAATATTAAGCATGAACTTTTCTCTTTCAAGTAAAAGGATGGATTTAAATCATATGGCTTGGGGAATGACAATTTCTATTAATTTAGAACTTTATGCAAATGGAACATTAAGAGAAAGTGAATCAAGAAGCTTGCCGATTCCTCCTCTTTTTGCCATAAGAGAGGGTACTAGGAAAATTTATTTAACGACTTTCTTGGTGTCACTATTAAGACAAGGGATGGAAAGCGTAAATATAAGCGAAATAACTAGCAATTTAGCTGCAAATAGACCATATCCAGGATTTTATATCTATAATCCATTTTACACTCCACTAGACGTAGCAGAGAATGATGAGATACCCTATGGTTATTGGAATGAAACAGCTAATGAGGGAGTAATAATTAACGGTACAGTTGCTAGATCTACAACGTTAAGTATTCTTGGCGAAGAAATAAAT
>JAHKLF010000221.1 GCA_029856615.1 Candidatus Njordarchaeota archaeon | reverse complement strand
ATACATTTTTCGCGTAATATATAAGGTACCACTAAAAATATGCAAATATAGGGAGCAAGTTTCATGAAGATTTCCCATGCTGCGAGATAGAATACTATAACGTTCTCTGATGTGAATGTTGAGACTATTTTTACAATTATTATTATGGGGCCGAATAATATGTAAGCGTACTTAAAAACAGATAGTTTACTCAACTTAGGTTCGTCATTCAATTTAACGAATCTTAATTTTAAAAGCTTATTTTCTACGATTAATTCATAAGCCAATAAAGGACCGATTATATAGTATGTTAAGGGAATGGCAATAATTCCTAGTAACATTCCTAGGAAGAAAAATTTCACTGTGTGCCAGAGTATGTAAATCGTAAGGAAAAGTGTAAGATTGGGAATTCGTGTCAATAGTTTCATGAAATAAGGCTCGGTCAAGAGTAAAAGTCCAAATATTATTGATGATAGAACTAATATAATTAGTGAGTTTTTTATTTCCTTAATTGTTATCACTCTACGACCACCTGTTTAATGATCTCAGATATATTCTTCCCAGCATATCTTAGCGAGACGAGGAAGGATAGTAATGATACTGGTATTATCACAAGAGCAAAAGTATACATTATAATATCTACTGGTAATTGCAAACTCATAACTAATTCGCTCATAAGGTTATTTGAGTATACTATCTCATAAGCCACGAGAATAGATCCCAATACTCCTGCGAGGTACCCAAGAAGCGCCAGATGAGTACTCTCAGCTACAAACATACTTGCAACTTGCAATTTACTCATGCCTAAAGCTCTCAAAACGCCAATCTCCCATTGTCTTTCGTGTATAGTAGTTATTATAACCGCAATTTGTCCTAGTATTGCGATTATTATCGCAAAGCTAAATAATGTATTTAGTAGATTTTCCAAGAATTCAATACTGCTAGAGGCTCTTTCTATATACTCATGGATGGATACTACTTGGACATCGTATTCTTCCCCGATCTCTCCTAGAATCTCATTAGCCACGATAGAAGCATTATATTTCTCATCAACTTTAACAAAGTATCTAAATGCGTAGGCATTTTGACCCGTAATATTTTCATACGTAGATATACTAACCAGTATATCGGTTCCAGAAACTTTGTTTGAGAACCTTGTAAAGATAAATCCGGGAGCATTGGGTATTATACCTACAACTTTCAATATAACTGTCTTCTTCATGACGTCCAATCTTATTTCATCACCAATCTTTACGCCTATTTTCTTAGCTAATCCTTCGCTTATAATTACAGTTAGATTACCATTAAGATCCGAGAAATATGCGTCCGCATTTTTGACGAATTCTTTTATGAATGATGATTGTACATAAGCCGTCGGATCTATGCCATATAGATTAATCGATGCCTTTTCCCAGAAAACGACATCTCCTACAGTAACTGATAATTTATTAGTAACAGGACAAACAGATACCACTCCTTTAATCCTACTAATATTCTCTGTTAGATTTAATGGAAGAGGTTCCTGAGCATACACTACTATGTCAGCTCCAGCACTCAATTTTATGGAATCAATTATGGACTTCTCCTGAGTCTTCATTAGGAATCCTATTAATAACAAAGCAGAAACGGACATGGCTATCATAAAGAAAGCTAATAATGCGCGTCTTCTTCTCCTCAATAGATTTATGCTGGATAAAGATAGCCCAGCTCTGCCAATTCTAGATAAGATCTTTTTTAGATAAACTATAATTTTAGGGAAGAGGCCCGTTATGATGAAGAGTACGCTTACAAGCATGGCTCCTAAAGATGCAAATATAACGATAAAGATTGCACCAATTTCACTTATTGTTGATATGAGGGGCAAGATAACAATAAAGAGCGTCATAGAGGTGAACAATCCTACACCCAGAATTACTAATTCCATTATTGGGGATTCAGGATCAATTTTCTTTTCAATCTTTTCGAATTCTCGAATTCTTCTGGCTGCTGGATTGAGAGCTTCAATTGGCTGTATTCTTGTTGCTAAGTATGCCGGATATATACCCCCAATTATAGATACGATAAATCCTATTATCGCTCCTATATACATGCTTCTGGGGTCAATAAACATCTCGATTTCTATTTCTCCTAATCTCTGGCGAATTTGTGATAAGAATAAATATTCAGAGAGAGGGATTCCCAAAAGAGCTCCCAATAGAGTACCAATGAATCCTATTACTATAGCTTCCGTCAAAAAGAGCTCAAAGATCGATATTGGACCCATACCTAAAGATCTTAGAATTCCTATCTCGCGTATTCTCTCATATAGATTCATTGTGATGGTAGATATAATCAAAATTATTGCCATAAGCATTGCTGTTGAAGCAAAAGTATTTAACATCGTTTTCTGTATCTCAATTCCTTCACCCACGCGTTTTAATACTTCCGCTTTAATCAGAACAACTATGAAATCAAATCCAAGTTCTCTTTGAATTTTTTCACCAATCGTAACGATTCTATTTAGACTACCTTCGATATCACCAGGATCAATTACATTTTTCTCTAACTTGACGAAAGCAATATTAGCCATCCCCTCGCAGTTCATCATTTTCTGAGCTGTTGATAAGGAAACAAAAATAACCGACTTAATATCTATTGGAAGTTTTCCTCTCTGCCTTACAACTCCTGCAATTTTCAGCGAATAAAAGCGAATAAAACCATAAGAATCCTTATATATGACCGTAATGTTCCCTCCAACTATGGCACCTAATGGATCAAATAAATCCTCAAGTACTAAGCACGAGTTCTCTGATAAGTCCATCTCCCCACCTACGACTTCAAATTCACCGATAAATTTATCTAACTCGGGATCAATTCCCACTACGGCGTACCGGACAGTTTTTTCATTATTGATAGTAATTGCTCCGAATATCAATCTAGGAGCAGCAGCATAGACCCCCTCAATTGACATTATTTTTTCAGCAACCTCAGAGGCATTAAAGAATATCGGAGGTGCTTTTTTCTGTATCAAGATGTCGAAATCTCCGATGTAATCGGTATATGCTTTTAATGAGGATGCTACTATGGCTTTTGACGCTGTATCTATTGCTACATATAGGGATACTGTTAACATAACAGCGATAATTGCGATGGCTGTTCTTGTCTTTCTCCTCCATATGTTTCGCAACGCCATTGAAATGATCAATTGAGTTTCACCGTGTAAGAAAAAATTTACCTATGTATGTAGTATACTACTCTTATCTCTATAAGAATAAATCTAATTTAAATGATATGGTGTGATGATCGATACACATTTTTACATAAGATACTATCTCTATTTTAGTTATTCCATAAAAAATGGCTTCATAAAAAGCTTTAGTGTCGTTTTGCGACCATACACACCAACTGCTTACTTATTTCTTGGCAATTTCTAGCTACATTGATGGAGGGTAGCCATCCGGCGCCTCAAAGGCTGATCTTATTT
>JAHKLF010000220.1 GCA_029856615.1 Candidatus Njordarchaeota archaeon | reverse complement strand
TTGTTAGTTCCAATATACCCAGATCCATCGTCAACATAATCAACAACTAAGACAACTTCCCCAGCATTAAGAACTTTGTCTAAGTAATACATTCTCTCATTAGTTATATATTCGGGTAAAGGTTCTGTTCCATTATAAAAAAGATCTTCAACAGCCCATCCAGAAATTATTTTTAGAAGCGTGCCATTATCATATTCAAGTAATCTTTCGCCATTTTGTGGAATTATGTAAAAGTCTGCACTGGTTTTGTTACGACAGTAGTTAGCAATTTCAACGATAAAAGAAATCATTCTCTCTGCGGCTTCCCGCTCTGGAATATAGAATTCTTCTCCATTATTTGGATCGCTCCAATACTCAAATACATCAACTCTATCTAAATAAATCCCCATAAATCCCTGTGCTATAATTTTATCTAGGTATTTAAAGATTATTTCTTTCCACTCTGAATACCAATACTTTACGGGATAATTACCAAGCCAATCTGGGTTCTCTCGACCTAGCCATTCTGGAGGATCCGTATACCACTCTTCCCTCCAGTAGAATCGATAATCTTCTGCTTCGCCAATACTAATATAGGCAATAGGTATTATGCCCGCATCCTTTATCTTTTCGATATCCTCACGTGTGTACTTATTTTCGTCCGAACCATCCCAAGAGTAATCCATAACAATGAGATCAAATCCCGATGAGGCTATTTCGTTTGGATCAGCATTTTGAAGTTGGTAAGCCCAATTCTTGATCTTCTTTATATCTAACTGAGCTCTTCTTGTTGGATAATTGAAAAATAAGACAAGTGAACTTGCCGATAAAATGAGAAGTATGATCACAAGCATATATGAGACTTTTTTCTGCATCAGAAGACAACCCAACCAATTTTAGAGCTTGTCTTTAATCATACATAAAATCATGACTATTTTCAAGATGACGCACTTATTTAGAGGAGTTTGAATAAACATTAATGAATTAACTTAAAAAGTATGAATTAAAAATGGAAGGAAAAATTATCTGTTTTTATTTTCTAAGCATCGGAGCTAGCTGATAGCGACGCCACATATACCATAGCAGTATTAGTACAATTTCTGCGCCGAAGAAAGCTAGTGCGACCGTTAAGCCGGTTATTCTCCCTCCGCTCAAGAGATCAAAGAGTGCTTTAAATAGGAATGCAAACAATGCTAGGACTCCTAGGAAAGACGTTATAACATTTAATTTTGTTGAAGTTTCTGGTTTCACTTTATACATAAGCTCATACATGAGTTCTTGTCCTAGTTTAGTTGCTTCTTTTGCTTCATGAGCACTCTCAGTCCACGGTATAATACGAAGTTTTAGATGTCTCTCACCACTATCTAGAGGATAGAGGGAAAATGTTATATCATCATAATCGTTTGGCTTTATCCTTTTAGTATATTTCACAGATGGTTGAATAATGTCTGGACCTATTATCTCAACTCTATATCTCATCTCCTTATTCGCTAGATTTTTTATTCTTAGAGACGTTATGAACCATTCTCTCTCAACCGGTTTTCCGTCTACAATTAATCCATCCTCTATTGATACCAAATCATTAGGTGTGCTTCTGATGACATGCAAGCGCATTAACTTCTCTTCTTCTGCACGAGCTTTTGCTTCGAATCTCGTTTCGCCAATTACATAGAGAGGTAAAACGATTAGTAAAATGAATGAGAACAAGCTATTCCACAACATAATAGAGCCAGCTATACCTATCCCAATATCATATGGAACTTTACCGATTTGCCATAATCCGAGACCAACTATTAGCCCAGTTATAGCTCCCATGCCGATGCAAGCAGCAACAGTGTTCCAAATGTAGTCTCTTAATGCTTCCTTGCTGAAGGGATGCCTATATTCTTCTGATCTGATTTCCCTAGCTAGTAAACCTACGATATACGCACCAATGAAGTTTGCTATAAATCCTACTAGATGACCCATATGCAAGCTTTCTTTTTCAACGAGATACTTATTTATTATATCATTAATGAGATTACCAAATCCTCCTACGAACCCCCCTATTAAAGGACCAAATATTATCGCGACTAAAGAGGGAATAAATATCAGAGGCCTATAATCTCCGTGCCCTGCTAGTAGTTCCCCATGAACAAAATAAGCTTCAATGCCATATAGTATCGCAAATGCTATGGCATAAATCCAATTTTTTCTTAGCATTCTTATATCTCTTTTTAGGAACTCTACAATTATACGCGACTTCATTTCCTACTCCTCCTCAAATACGAATGAAGGTTTTCGAGGGAGTTTTTTATCTAAATAGAAAAGGATCATCAATGCTGGTACTTGCAAAATGAGGAGAACTGGTATCACTTCGGTCAGCACGAAAACCAATACCTCTAAGCCACTAATCTTTAGAATTGATAGGTAAACCAAGCTAGAGGCTGAGAAGAATAAGGCAAATCTTATGAGTGAGCTTAGCAGCCCCCTTTCCCTGGATGAAAGTATTCCCATAGCGGGCTCTTCAGCTTCGTAAGCAAACTTTTGAATAGCAATGTCATCCGCTTCGTGCGAGGGAATTAAATTATTATTTTCATCATATAATGGGGCTATGGCTACTGAGAACTCTCTCCTTCCAGGTCCCGAAGGCACAATAACTATTTCTTCTGTCGCCGTTTCTCCTGGGGCCAATAATAGATCTAGGGAAGATGGATTAACATAGTCGTAGCTCCTAAAGCGGAGTCTAATCCCATAGGTTTTTAATGGATTTCGAATTCTGAGTTGGAATCTCACCGGTTTTAGAGTTTCAATAGGTCCTAATGGGATTATATCTTCAATGGCAATCATTTCCTTTGGTTTTAAAATTTTCTCTGCGATGATTTTAGTTTTTTCAGAAATGCTATAGGGCGCTATTAGTAGTAATGAAATAATTGCCAGGAAGGATAAATATCCGAACCATATTGAAAGCCCGTATAAGGCATACCAAATTATCTCAATTAACAGTAGTAAAACGTACAAAATAAGCCCCAACTCCGCTAATCTCTTTACTAATAACATGATTAATCCCCGAATCAACACGGGAATTCTACAGGAATTGGGGTAGTTCATTGAATTTGCCAAAAAATATTCGTAACAAAAGATGCTTTTAAAGATTACTATTCTAATTCAGCAGATCAGAGTTTTCTTTCAAAAGATTTTTGACCTATATTTGATAAAAAACTCTGATTTTTCTTAGCTGGAAAAAAACAAATATCATAGCTTTCATAATAGTATAATTTGATGAGAGAGCTTCAAGTAGCTGAATAATAATGTATCCTTTTCAATTGAGAAAAAATGAGGAAATATTATGGCATGGACGCGAGAGTATCTGGGGATCAACCACTGTTACATTATTCATAATAGGATCTGTACTCGCTTTGATGGGCGGGCTCTTTCTTATTTATACGATTAATGCTCTCCCTATCTTCCTTATGGGAGTAATACTACTA
>JAHKLF010000022.1 GCA_029856615.1 Candidatus Njordarchaeota archaeon | reverse complement strand
GGATAATAATGTGATGCCGTATATTTCAGCCATATTCTGCAATAGTTTTGCATGCCCATAAAAGATTCTCGAAGCATATGGCGCTAACATGGGAGGTGCTATATTCACCAGTAATTTACCACCCCGGACGGTTGAAATAAGGTTTATGAGCCCATTAATAAATTCTTTTGATCCATAGTAAGTAGTTATTTGATCAACGTGAGGCATTTTAACCATGCTTTCTTCTAGTTTACTCACAAGAATACTCAAGCCGCTTTCAGTAAGAAAAGCAATGGAAGTACCGTAGACACGAGTGCCTAGCAGATATTCAAAATTTGGATCGTTACCAGATGAAATTACAATCCAACCATCGGCATCAAAATTTTTTAGTAATCTTATTGCTTTTTCTTTTCGTGATTTTGTGACTTTTTCCAATAATTCCAAGCAATTTCACCAGAGGGCAAAGTTAATGGAGGATACAAGCATTACAAAGTGGTTTCCGGCGCTTATCTACGAATTGCCGAAGAGGGAAGAAAATATCATATTAAAGTTATTCGGAAAGGTATTTGCATTAAATGTTTTTCTAAGCATAATAGCGGCGCTTGTTCTCGGTAAAGGCGAGGAAGCGGCTTTTTTTAAAGAAAGTGAATTTGGTGGAAGTGCAGCTTTTCTCAATTTAATCATCTTTCTATCGATAGTCATTCTTTACACACTTCTGATTTATCTATTCATAAAAATGAAGAAATTTAACATACTTGAGATATTAGGGATAACTCTTCTAGCGTTTTTAAGCGGCTCAATCGCATCAATTATAATTCCGATTTGGCTTTATATAATTGCATTTATAATAGCAAATGGGTTTAATGCGTACTTCATACTTAATGTAATTGAATTTCTTTTTGGATACATCATTATCATCATCTTTGTCTTCTTCTTTATAATGCAGATACTAGTATTGGTGTCGACAAAGTTTGTCAGATATAGAAATATTATGTTATTAACCACGGTATCATGGTCTGGAGTCCTACTAGGACTATATACTGGCTTTTTAACACCGATAATAGTGATGTTTGGTTTCGCTATATATGATATCTATGCCGTTTTTAAAGGTCCTCTTAAAAAAATTACGCATGAGTTAGAAGGTATGATAAAACCTACTGTAAATCATGAGAAGAGAAGTATCTTCATTCTTGGTTTAGGAGATATCTTCTTTTATTCGATGGCTATCGCATATTCGCTCGTCTATTTTGGTTTAATTACGTTTGTATTTGTAGTAATTGCATTAGGAATCGGTGTTATAATAACTCTTAAGATCTTATTAAAAGCCGTACTTAAACATAGAGGCAGAGAACTACCTGCGCTTCCACTCCCTATCTTCCTCGCATTAGCGGTTATTTGCGTTAGTTACTTACTTTTATAGTTATGGAATGCTCCGTCTTTTTCTCTCATAATCTTTTAGAGCACGGGCAACTATCGGGCAAGTTTCAAAGTTGCACTTCGTCATAATTTTTTTGCAATGGATATTAGGAGGCGTTAGAGATTTTATTTCTGCATAATAACATACTTGTCTGAAGTGTTCCCATAGTAGGTAATAAATTGTTTTTTCGAGGTCTTTATATTTGAAATCAGGTGGTAAGAATCCTAATCTTACAAGTATTAATAAATTATTAGAATAGCTCATCATTATCACTCCGTTTCAGCCGGCATATATCTTTTCCCTTTATATAGATGAAATAGTGCTGTGAATTTCTCATAAGCATATAAGGAAGACATTTTTCTGGGATCCTGTTTCTTACATCGCGGACACATTAATACGTTCAACTGCTTTACGAGCGCTGTTCCACACTTACTGCAATTAGCGGCCACGACACCAAATTCTTCCCCTATAAGGCTTACTCCCAAAGGAGAAGTCTTGCTGACGGTAATTATTCCTAAGACTTTATCTCCGCTTTTTAGTATTTTACTTACATTATCTGTTCTAACACCTATCTGAGAGATATGTATTAAGCCCGAAAAAGGTGTGTGTAAAATTGTAAACTCGGGATTATCATTAATTTTTCTAACTATAAATAATATTTTCATAGTAGCTGTTGTTGCCCCTGCGGAAATTATTTCCCCGAGTACGATATCTCCTTTTTTTGGGTAGATTACATATTTGATAGGTTTTACACTAACTAAATGCTTTGAAGAGTCATATATTAATTCTCCGAGAAAGAGTGAGTATACTTTGCCGTTAAGCACATAAGTTCCTTCTCCTGGTATCACTTCACGGACATCTGCTATGAATTCTCCAGGAACAACTAATCGTTTTTTATTAAGCTTTTCCTCCATTCTATAATCCCCCCCCTGATTCTTCATAAAATGTTAATCTTTCTCCGCGATCCATGGCTTCTTTCACAATACGACCAAGTTTGCTTCTCTTATCAATACGGATAGTTCCTGATTTTCCAACGATGTCTGCAAATAAAAATCGTGAGCCAAGATATGCTGAAACTGTGCGTCCTGCTTTTCCTCTCCCAAAGTCGAATATATACGCTTTTCTTCGCACATGTATGACATAGGGTAAAGGTGCCCCCGGTTTTGAGGGGGCTTCTATAATCTCTTCTTCAGCACCATAGAGCTCCCTAGCAGCTTCCCGAGACACTGGTACAACGAATGTTCTTTCTCCAAAGGTGTAAATTTCATACATTGGTTTGCCTGATAGAAAATCGTATATGACAACAACAGGTCTTGCTAGGTCTTCACTAACTAAGCCGTGTGGCACTTTAACAGTAGTTTTAAGGGCTAACACTTTGTTTACTTCGCCTTTATGCATAAATATCACAGTGTCAATTATTGAGGGGATCATTCCTAATTCTACTTTGCCAATAAAGCGTTGGATAGCATCAACAGCTGACGTTGCATGAACAACTCCCACCATACCAACTCCGGCTAAACGGAGATCGGCGAAGAGTTTAAAGTCCTCTGGGTTTCTCATTTCATCAAATATTGTATAATCTGGTCGTGATAATAGTAAAATGTCATGAATTTCCTCAGAGGTACCAAAATGTTTCGAATAACTAGTTATCTCTTTAGACAAAATCATATCTCTTGGGGCTTCTATAGTTTTAACAATTTTTCCTAAGCTCTTATAAAATTCCGCTAATGCTTGTGCGAATGTCGTTTTCCCATGTCCCGGAGCTCCGGCTATTAATATTCCTTCAGCTCTATAAGTTAAACGCTTTATCAATTTTTCGGGGAGTCGATAGTCCTCTAACGATAATCTCTTAACGGGTCTAACAGCGGTTATTTCTATGGCATCCGAAAATGGAGGCTTTGTTATTACAATTCGCAAGTCTTCCAACTGAACTATCGTGCTCGAAGGTCTTTCCACTTCAATAAATCCACGAACACCAGGTTTACGTGCTTCCTCTATGATCTCACGAATTATTAATTCCAGTTCCCGTTTAGTCATGGGTTCTTCTCTTATAGGAACAAAACGCCAGTTTCCAGGGGTACCTTTTTTTGCCATTGGTTTAACTCCTTCTTTAAGGTGCACTGACAGGGTATCCTCATCAAAGAATTCTCTTATCCTTATTTTACGCAATTCCTCTTCTGATATTAAAGTAATTAATTCGGAATCAATTCCTGCTATTTTCGCTAACTTATGAATAGCAGCATCACTAGTAAGCACTTTAGCGTTTAGATCTTTGGCTAAACCTAATATGATTTCTGGAATTGAAGATGGATATTTAGTGTCATGCGGGACGTATCTTATTATAGCCCCCATTTCTCGTAATTTAGCTAGCTCTTCAATGCCCAAAAGACCATCTTCTATTCCCTTGTCAGCCATATCCTTAAGTTTATTTATTATTGCCCACGGGATCAGAAATTCTCCTGTTCTGATTAATTCTCGTATCCTTATACTCTTAAGCCCCCCGCTTACAATCAAACTTAAATCAATAATGTACCTATTCTTCTGGTCACTCTTCGAATTATTGTTGCCCATATTAATGTCACCCTACTTAAGTGATCCAATATTCTCTAAAGAACAACAACTTTTCCTAAAGTATATTTAAAGTAGGATGCCAAGATTAAATTTCGTAAGCGATCATGAATCTGAAACCAATTTCTAATATTCACGTTTCATCACAAACCATATGATATTTAAGCTTATACTCAAATGTAAGTTCTTTAAAATCAATGCATACTAATCCCCTATACAGAAGATTAAGTAATTCAAATAATGATGAAGATCTTGAGTGGTGAGCTGCGAGCTCATAATGCTTAATGAAGCAGCAATGATCGGAGTCTGGCCTGCTGATATGGTTTCCAGATATTGTTTCCAATAGAGTTCAATTTTAATAGTAGTAGAGACTTAGAAAGGGAGTCAAGACATTACGGCGCGGTTTTCTGCTTCTAAATTTTTCTCTGACGCAAAATTTATATGAATGAGAATAGTATGAGATGTTTTAAAACCGAGAGATGGTGGTCTTTTTGTCTAAAATATCGGAGCAACTTGCCGCAGCATTAGCGACTTTCAAAATATCAAGACAAGGGGCCTTAAGGTTTTTTTCCTTACTGGGAATCTTTATAATCGCATTCTTAATCAGAACGTATCCGGTATTTCGACAGGGCTATTCAATTCGAGCTTACGACCCTTTTATCCAATTTTACGCAGCTAAATATATCGAAGAGAAGGGAATACAAGCTTTCTTAAGTGACATAGACTATTTCTCATGGTATCCCTGGGGGCGAAATTGGGCAGCATTATATATTGGTATTCCGATGATCGCTGTGATTATTCACACATTCCTATTACTTTTGGGTATAAGAGTTGATCTATTAGTAATAGCAACATTGATGCCGCCATTCTTTGGAGCTCTAGCTACTCTACTAGTGTACGGAATAGCTAAAGAATTTAAAGGAAATCGAGCCGCCTTATATGCGGCATTTTTAGCAGCGATAAGCCCAGGAATGATCCAAAGAACGATAGCGGGGTTCTTTGATAACGAATCCGTCGGAATATTTCTGATTTTACTTACATTATGGTTATTCATTTTGGCATCGAAAAGGGGATCTATTCCTCTATCTATGTTAGCGGGAATCACGCTTGGAATTCTTGGATGGACGTGGGGGGTGTATAGATATCTATATGGATTATTAGCCTTATTTGTCCTCATCCTAATAATATCGAATAGGTTAAATAATAACATAGCAATAGCGTATTCTCTTACAATGAGTGTTGGATTAGGCATGGCTGTAGTGCTTCCTAGAAACTATGGAATTTTGTTAAGTAGCGAAGGTATGCTGGTGCTTGGCGTCTTATTCCTCACTATTATAGATTTGCTAGCGTCTTACCTCAGCCAAATACTGGCAGGTGGGAGGAGAGAAGCTTACATGAAAATGCTCGCAGGGGGCTCAATAATAATCATTTTTGGAATTCTATACTTGTATGCTACGGGACAACTTACGGCTTTGGGAGCAAAATTTGCAAGTGTAATAAATCCAGCGTTACGTAAAGCACTGCCTACTTTTAGTAGTGTAAGCGAAAATCAGCCAGCAGCCTGGGCAGTAATATTTATGGGTGCCTTCATGGCTACTATCTTTGCACCTATTGGAGCGTATTATGCAATAGAAAGGAGGGATCCATTGCATCTTTTGCTTTTATTGATTGTGCTTACTGGCTTTTACTTCTCCGCCAGTATATCTAGATACATAGTCGTTGGAGCTCCGTTATTGGCTATAGGTGCTGGAATCGGAATAGATTATTTATTAGATCCCTTCGCGCGTGCTTTAAGGGGAGAATGGATTATTCATAGGATTAAACCAGTTAGAGTTCGCATTGGAGAGGTCAGAATGCCTCGTGGTGAGGCCGTTGTAGCATATCTGCTCATAGGTCTTCTTCTGGTTGTCAGTATATATAATGGGGTGGAAGCCACTAAATTCATTGGCGGATATGATATTGATCCTGATGAATTATATGTTTTCCAATATTTGAGGGCGCATGCAAAAAGAACGGATGTTGTGCTTTCTTGGTGGGATTATGGATATAGACTAGAAGTGTATGCCAATGTCACGGTACTTGTTGATAATGCTACAACGAATTCGACGCAAATGGGCGTTATAGGGGCTATGCTAATGTTGCCTGAAGAAAAATCTATAGCATTAATGAAGAAATATAATGTGAAATATGTCGTCGTGTACTACGTAGATCTCTATAAAGCCATATGGATGATAAGAATAGCTAACAAGCATGCACCACAATACAATGTGACTGAGAGGGAATATTTCAATAATAAGACATCGAGATATAAGGAGCCTTTCTTCCACAGTGTATTATGGAGGCTAATTGCATATAAAGAAGCGGATAAGATCGTAAGCAAGTGGGTTTCTGATTTGGGTGAAGAGGGTCTATCAGAACGCGCAATGGAGTTTTATCCACTTAAATTAAAGTACTTTAAATTGCTAGTTAGAAGTCCTAATGGGAGAGTTAAACTTTACAAAGTTATCTATAGGACTCGTATCACCGCGCCACTTATAAGAACTTCAGAGAATGTTACCAATGTAACTACTAATTTAGCGGATTCTTATCATCAACGATTTTCTGGAGAAAAACTTGGAGTTCGTGTGCCTTGCAAAGTTCACGTGTCGATGGAAACCCGCAGATTTTACAAAAATTAGGTTCTTTTTCATTATTTTTTTCCTTTTTCTCTAGAATGGTGATTAGTCTTTCTCCGAATCTCAAGATATTATATAGCGTTCCAGGGACCTCTTCCTCTTGCTCGTATAACCATACTCTAATATTCCATCGCATGCCTTCCGAAGCGTAAGGACATGGATCATCGTTATACGGAATATTATTCAGATGCGCGTATAAAGTAATTTCTTTTTCAGGAATCTCTCTTAGTGGTTTTATTCGTGGCACAATTTTTTCTGAAGAGACTGGATAAGGCTTTAATTTTAGAATATTTGTTAAAGAACCCCGCAGAATATTCATTAATATTGTTTGTGCTTCATCATCAAGGCAATGTGCCGTTGCCAAACGATCTGCATTATTTTTATATGCTAAATAATTTAACCCCCATCTTCTCCATACTCCACAGAATGTGCATGCAGCATATATTCTCTTAGACCGCGGTATTGATGCGACGAAATCAATTGTGAATCCAAAGAGATCTTTATAGGAAGCTTCATATAAAGGAAGTCCTAATTCTTTAGCGGCTTTTCTAACGATTATTGCATTCTTATCGGAATAACCTCTTATCCCCTCATCTAAATGGATTATAATTATCTCAGAAGGGAATTCTCTTTCGATTTTCTCAAGAATGTATAATAAAGTCATACTATCTTTACCACCAGAGACCGCGATTGCGATTTTACTATCCGGTTCAAGCATTTTCCACTTAGAAATTGTTTTTTTAATCTTTTTTATGAAGTAGTTATTAAATTCACTCTTAGAGCAGAAAATTCTATTAGCATCCCTTTTATAGTAGATAGGTGTGCATTTCCTATTCAATGAATACACCAATTAAGCAGATACGAAGTAATGATGTGTCACATGCTTTGTGAAGAAGAATAGTTAAGTATCATGAATATTCCCGCCATGTATATTTGCAGTTTGGGCAGTGATATATTCTGGTTGGGGGTTCATCAGCAGCTCTAGTTTGGATGACTACTACATATACCTTAGTTGCACCACATTTTGGACAAACTTTGTCCACCATAACGCCTTTTCTTCGAAGCTTGGTCTCATCTATTACCTCCAAACTGGGAGCAGTTTCAACGGAGCTCAGCGGTGTCTCGATGAGCTTAGGATTTCCCGCATTATGAACTTCTCTTCTCCATCCACATACGGGACAGACGTAGATTATCACGCCCTTGTCTTCTTTTTCTATTCGCATTATTGAACCACATACTTCGCAGAATTCTGGCATTATTCTCCCCCTTAAGAGCAAAGTCTGCATATTATTGACATTTTTGAAGAAGGCTTGTTATATATGTATTCGCTAAAGAGAACGTAGTATATCTATACTGTGATCTTCAATATAAAAAGTTTTTTTATCTACGCACACATGTCTTGATAGCATTTTTAAGTTGTTTCCATTTTGATAAGTATTTTTTAAGAATGTCTTCATTAACTCCTATGTAATGTGCTAATTTATCTATGTCTCGTATTCTGGGAATGAGGAGATTTATCAGTGAGATATTTTTGTATACTAAATTTATCGGAATTACGCAAGATGGCCATGCACACTTGAATACATTGTGCAAGTAATTCACCAAAATTGTATCTAACACTCCATGTATTTCTTTGCTCAAAAGTATGCTATTAAACGCAAAGCCAAAGAAAGCATAACCTAAAGAATACTTCTTCTCAATCAATTTTAATGCTTTGAATATTAATATGCATAATACAGAATCTATTGTGTTTTCAGTTTTATCCTTTATTTTCATAATTTCCATTTCCGTAATTTTAGTTTCAAAAATATCTATGTTTTCTATGTGAAAAGATTTAATTAGATCTTTTCTTGGTGTTAAAACATACCATTCGTCAGAGAGAGAAAGCAAAAGAAGATCACTTATATCGCCCGTTAGAATCAATATTGGCTGGAGTTGTAATCTTGATAATTCTTTAATTCCTTCCTCTATATTTTTCATTAATTCCTCTGAGAGATCATATAGATCAAGGAAACGATAAGGTATTTGCTCATGTTTGTAATCTTCCTTCATTTTTAAACTGTATTTCTCCACGAAGAGTTTCTTATTCGGAGGAATTATTTCTGGTCTGTAGCCGATTTTGACAATCCATTCTTTTCTAGGCGAAAAAATGAATCCATCTGGTAATCGCGAGAAATACATTGGATGAAAACTTAGAAAGTCTCGCTTTATTGTTAAAGCCCTAAGCTTTACAGCACCTAAGAGATAGGGTACTGGGAGAATAGTCTTCTGGTCGATTTGTTTGAAATCTTCATGGATAACTTTATATTCGTTATCAGAGATGTGAAGCCATGAAAATCTATCCCCAATAACAACTGTTTCGATGTCTTCTTGTCTTCTTTTAAGCCCTTTTAAGCCCGATAACACTAATAAATCATTGGGGATCTTAAAATTCCTGAGATATTGCCAAGGATCTTCCGAAACCATTATTATGAGAAATTGCTTGTCGGGATAACCAGAAAAATAGTCCATCATACGGATTCCCAACGGCAAATTATTTTTATCCTTTTTAAGTAATTCATCTATTTTTCATCCCCAATCGCTTCTTCGGATGCTTCTCCTCCAATTTTTTCATCTACGAGATCAATAACGTACGCAAATAAATAGTCCTCCAATAAGTTTATGTCATCCGAAAATCTAGGATCCGTTCTTAGTACGCTTTTTATACTTCTTACCAAATTACCAGCATAACGCAAGAATAATTGTTTCCTCTTCAATTTTCTTAATGCCTTACGCTTCGCACTTAAATATTCCTTAAGTTTCCTAAGAGCCGTAAGTAAGCCAAGTTTTATGTTGCGTCGTAAAATATCTACGTCATCAATGAAGTCCTTTGAGGTCTCAGAAAATGGAATTTTAGTACTCACGACGGATACAAAAACGGCTATAGGATCTTCATCCTTTTTAATTCCATATCTATTCCAATCAATACTATTTATTACGTTCCATGCTACGTCGCTTTTTTCCTTATAAAGTAGAGGAACTCTATTCGCAAATCTATATAAATGAATGCCTGGAGGTATATCCCCACCATAGGCTACTCCGATTTCTACTATCATAGGATGACCAGAATAAGAAAAGGGTTTACGTTGCAAGACGTATACAAATTCTGGATTCAGTACCTTTTTTATCCCTTCCTTAAGCAATTTCTTACCTAAGGGTGCTAAGCAAGAAGCGTCTGGGGGCAGAAACCGGAATTTTCGGGCAGTTTCAACGATGGCTGCTATCCATTTATCATTATGCATAACGTCCTTAACGGGAGTATTAGGGTCTATGCCCACTATTCGCAAAAATTGCTCAGCTGTCTTTTTCCCCATTCTCTGAAATTCTTTAATCAGAAAATCTCTAATTGTTTTAGCTTTCGTTGTTTTCATAAGGGAGATTAATATCTGTGTATCAACGCCTTGAAGATGATATTTAGTTGGCTTAGGCGCGGAAGGAATATTTTCTGTTACTCTTGGATATAAGTGAGTATTACCATCTGGATCTTCGAAAATAAAGGTTGCATACGGGGTAATTATAGCCATTTGTTTAAAATACTCTAAAATGAATCTCTTAGATCGGCTCCAATCGCCTAAAATGTAGACTTTAATTATTGTTCCATATTCTAATGTTCGGCCCCATGCGTCCCTGAATTTTTTCTTGGGAATTTTTTCTCTCTTTCTTATTATCGGCTCATTTTTATGGAGATCTATTTTTAATATGTAATGTGAAACGAAATTATCGTTTTTTCTTGCGCTCCAAATTTCGACGGGCGCATTCGTTTCTTGCACTGAATAAATTATAACCATTTTTCCTCCAAGTCCAAATCTGCCGCGTTGCTGTTTGAGGACATATTTTGTTGACGTTAAAACTTTGCCCATTAAAATGGGGACTTCCTGATATCGCATACCAGAACCATTGTCCGCTACAATTAATTCATATATCTCGGTAATAGGTTCCTCTTGTATGTCATTCTGTTTTCCATTACTCTTTTTCTGGATAATTGCCATTAATCGTTGCTTAATTTCCTCAGATACCCCAATAATATTTGCCATTTCATCTTCAGATAATCGTCGTAATCGAACTCTTATTTCTGGTAATTCTCCAATCGCCTCTGTCGCATCTAAAGCATTCTCAACGAGCTCTCTTACAGAGGTATAAAGAGCCCTGGCAGGGTTACCAAATCCCGCTATGCTCCGATTGCTAGCGAAGAATTCCGCTGGTGATATCTCCTTTACGTTTGTTGTCTCCATGTTTTCCACCTAAGCTTTAAATACTGTAGATTCTCTAACTTAACTGAGAAAATAACATTAGCGATAATAACAGATTAAAAGATATGGATATACTCATAATCTTAGAACGGAATTTCGAAGTTCCGGTGGGTGATATGAGCGTTGAAGTAATCTCTAAATTTGAGAATAAATATCTATTTAGAACCGAGTATGTTTTTAAAATGAACCATGAAGCTAAAGGTACACCCTCCAGAAAAGAAGTGAGAGCGCTTATAGCCAAGGCTCTTAATGTACCAGAGGATCGTATTGTTATAAGAAAAATTAAAACCCCATTCGGGGTGAATGAAGCATATATAGAAGCATTTGTTTATGAATCAAAAGACAAAATGTTTGAAATAGAGCCTAGGCATATTCTAATAAGGAATGGCATTTTAGAAAAGTAAATGTGAGGGATAAAAATGGGTAAAAAAGTCAAAAAGAAACAACGTATTAGAAAAAGAGCGGGTAAGAAGAAAAAGAGAAAGAAGAAGCCATACGTAGTCTCAAAGTTCTATAAAATTGAAAACGGAAAGCTAGTTAGGCTAAGAAAGTTCTGCCCAGTTTGCGGCCCTGGCGTTTTTCTAGCGGAGCACTCTGATAGATGGGCCTGTGGAAGATGCGGCTATACAGAGTGGAAGACAGTTAAGGCAACGGCTGTTACATGAAAAATTCTCTTACCTTATTATACTTTCATAAAAAATTCTAATGACGAAATTATCCATAAAAAAGACGATAAGAGTCAAGAACTTTAAATAATACTAAAAGTCTATAGTTTGCCAAATCATTTTAATACTGCAAGAAGAGGTGTTCCTTTGTATTATTCAAGTAGGTCACGGTTTTCTACATGGTTACACAGTTTTGTGCAGACTACACCGGTTACATTCATTTTAATTATTCT
>JAHKLF010000219.1 GCA_029856615.1 Candidatus Njordarchaeota archaeon | reverse complement strand
CATTTCTATCCTCTGAGACTAAATCTAGAATCCCCCGAGATAATACTGCTCTTACCCCAGTTTCATCCACAGCTTTTGCTATTTCCTCTTCATAAAAATACATATCATTAAATAGCGTTACGCCACTTTCAATCATCTCTGCAATACCATGTAGAGCCCCGTAATAGATATCCTCAGCCTCTAAAAGATCTTCGGCTGGGAAGATATACTTAGTTAACCACGTAGTTAAGTCGACATCGTCTTTTAACCCTCTTAAGATCACCATAGGCACGTGGGTATGAGCATTAATGAATCCAGGAAGTATTACTCTGCCAGGTAGTTCTATGAGTTCTTCGTACTCTCCCGGTTTTTCTTTACCTATGTATACTATTTTCCCGTTTTCGATTCCTAGGTAAGCATCTCTTAAAACCCCTATTTTTTCATCGAGGGTTACAATTATAGAAGGATGAAAGACCTTCATTACGTATCACATTAATACAATCTCTTCATTAAAAGGACATTGGTTGATATATCTCATCATTTAGGTATATTAATCTTTGATTAAGAAGTAATGAGGTATTTCTCATGGAAAGTATTGTCAAAGACCCCAGTTTAGCGGAGAAGGGATTCTTGAAGATAGAATGGGCTGAAAATTTTATGCATATTTTAAGTGAAATTAGAAAACAATACGAGAAGGAAAAACCCTTAAAAGGTCTTACAATAGGTATGGCACTGCACTTAGAGGCAAAAACAGCAGTTTTAGTAAAAACCCTAGTTGCCGGAGGAGCAAAAGTCGCTATAACTAGCTGTAATCCAGAAAGTACACAAGATGATGTCGCAGCAGCATTAACAAGATGGGCCCATGTTTATGCATGGCGTGGAGAAACTGTGGAAGAGTATTATGAGAATCTTAACCGTGTTCTTGATCATAATCCCAATATAGTAATAGATGACGGAGCTGATCTAATTGTGCACATTCATAAGGCTAGAAGAGAGCTACTTAAGGACATCATTGGTGGAACGGAAGAAACTACGACAGGAGTAGTACGACTCAGAAATATGGAAAGGAAGGGGGAATTAATGTTCCCAGTGATAGCTGTTAATAATGCGTATATGAAGTACTTATTCGACAATAGGTATGGGACTGGCGAATCTACAATTTTTGGTATATTAAATGCCACGAACTTAACATTAGCTGGAAAAACGGTTGTTGTATGTGGATATGGGTGGTGTGGTCGAGGAATCGCTATGAGAGCACGCGGAATGGGTGCAAAAGTAATCGTTACGGAAGTAGATCCCATTAGAGCTGTTGAGGCATATATGGAGGGATTCGATGTTATGAGATTGATAGATGCTGTTAAGAAAGCTGATATTGTAATAACAGCAACTGGTGTCACCAAAGTTGTTCGAAAGGAGCACTTCTTAGCAGCTAAGAATAAGTGTATTTTTGCTAATGCGGGACATTTTGATGTTGAGATATGGAAGCCCGATCTCGAAGAGTTGGCTGTTTCGAAGAGGAAAACGAGGTATTTTGGATTACCCTGGAATGATTATCTTGTAGAAGAATATGTTCTCAAGGATGGGCGAAAGCTATATCTCCTTGCTAAAGGTAGACTAGTTAATCTAGTAGCAGGTCAGGGACATGCTACAGAAATAATGGATTTGAGTTTTTCTCTACAAGCATTTTCAGTTAGATATCTAGTTGAAAATAGAGGGAAACTCGAAAATAAGGTATATAATGTTCCTAGGGAAATTGACGAGGCGGTAGCTAGAATTAAGTTAAAAACACTTGGTGTAGAAATCGATAAACTTACTGAAGAGCAAATAGAATACATGAAAAGTTTCGAGATAGGCACATAAGCTTATAAGATTGATTTTTAAAAAGAAAAAGTAGGTGATGCTATATGATCGTTCTTCACCCATCTATAATTATCACCATGGATAAAGACCGTAGAATATTAGATAATTATTATCTGGGAATAGATGGTGATAAAATAGTATACATAGGTAAAGAAAAACCGGGAGAGTACGAAGAACTCATAGAACTACCCGGCAGGATGATAATTCCAGGACTCATAGATTCGCATACCCATGTAGCAATGACGCTCCTAAGAGGATTAAAAGATGACGCTGACCTAATGGAATGGCTCCAGAAGTATATTTTACCGATGGAAATGCGTCTTAAACCGGAAGATGTATATTACGGTGCATTATATGGGATCGCAGAGATGCTTCGATCTGGAATAACAACATTTCTGGACATGTATTATCATGAAATAGAAATAGCAAAAGCTGTAGAGAAAGCGGGAGTAAGAGCAGTATTATCCTATGGAAGCGCTGATGTTTTCTTTAATAGATCTCCGGAGGAAGAATTTAAAATCGCTGAGAACTTTAGAGCGAATCTAGAAAAACTAGCAAAGGAGAAGGGAGCGGAAGACCGATTATTCTTCGCTTACGGTCCTCATTCGCCCTACGGCTGTACTAAGGAACTATTAGAGATCTTTAGGGACGAATCAAGGAGAAGAAACATTAGGATACACATACATTTAGCCGAGACGCAAGGGGAATTTGATGATATTAAGAAAAAGACGGGATATACTCCAATAACTTATCTCAATGAAATAGGTCTATTAAGCGATAGAGTTATGGCTGCTCACGTGGTATGGGTAGCGGAAAACGAATTTGCTATTCTTAGAGAGAAAGGTGTCAATGTTCTTCATAATCCTATATCAAACTTAAAGCTTGCAAGCGGGGTTTGTCCAGTTCCAAGGATGCTTAAAGAGGGTATTAATGTAGCATTAGCAACAGATGGACCTGCGAGTAATAATAGATTAGATATGTTTAGAGAGATGCATGTGGCAGCAATAATTCACAAGGGAGTGACGCGTGACCCAAAGACTGTTCCTGCAAAGACGGTAGTGGAGATGGCAACAATAAATGCTGCTAGAGCTCTGGGATTAGAGCACCTAGTTGGCTCAATAGAAATAGGGAAAAAAGCGGATTTGGTAGTTATAAATTTGAAGCACGGGCCTCATGGTACGCCTGTTCATGATCCTTATTCAATGATAGTTTATGCCCTTGATCAAAGTTATGTTGAATCAGTTATGGTTAACGGGAGGTGGTTATACTATAATAGAGAATATTCAACTATCCGATTTGATGAGTTACGAGAGACGATACAGGAAATACGTGATAGGCTAATGCAAGAAGCAGGTATCAGTTAAGTATTTTTAGTTCATCTCTCTTAAACCCTTTTTACCCTTATTCCCAAAAATAGTAAGAAAGATTATTTTCATTATTTCTTGGGGAATAAAACACGAGATACGAACCCACTAATCCCTCCGATAATAGCTCCAATTATACTAACGATAACACTTGCAATTATGACTACGAGTCCAACAATCAGTAAAATAGTGCCGACAAGTGCCGTTGCTATTGCCTCGATAATGCTAGAGACAGTACCTTGCAGAAATCCGAGAGCATTAAT
>JAHKLF010000218.1 GCA_029856615.1 Candidatus Njordarchaeota archaeon | reverse complement strand
TCTATAAACATAAGAGAATCTTAAGAAGAATCGTTGACTTAGAATTTTTTATACCAGCGAAAAAGTATCCAGCGTTAAATTGCTTGGCGCTCTTGCCACCTCATTGCTTGAAATATGGTCATAAAAAGATCAACCTCAGAGCTTTGAATTAGATTTTTAATTCCTTATATTTACGTTATCTATTATATGAATTTCCTAAGGTGATGTAGATTCTTTGATTTAAAGATTGTTGAGTCGGTTTATGACGAAGCTTATGATTTTGTTAATAAAAGAATTGATCAATTGGGCTTTCTTTTTCCAGTGTCTCGGAGTGTGGTTGCCCGTGCTTCATACTTTTATCACTTTCGTCATTATTCGCACGGGCTTCTCCCTCAGCGCATCATCCGAAATCCGCACCTCATGGGGAGCCACATCGACGGGCACCACAAAGCCCGCCTCACGGAGAATCAAACAAAGCCTCCCACCTCTAAGGACAACCTCTCCCTCATCGAGGCGGGAGAATATGTTGAGGCAGGCAACATACTGAGCATTGAAAGTGAAGCCGCAACGCCTACACCTAAAAACCTCCTTGTTAACCCTGTTCTCCGAATCCGCATATCCACATATCGGGCAAGTAATCGAAGTTTCCTCCGGATCAACCGTAATCACGTCGAGGCCGCGCTCATAAAACTTGTAGTCCACGTAACCAATAAACTTACGATACGGGAAAGTAGCCAACCTATAATTCAACTGCCTAGACCGCCGCTTACTATTAGACTTCAAATCCCTGAGATCCTCCCTAACGAGATCAGTGCCAAACTCAGCACAAAGCTCGGCCAGCATCGTAGTCACCTTCTTGAGCCTATCCTCAACCCTCTTACGCTCACGCCCACCATACCTAGCCAGGAGCACATTACTGCCACGTTTACCACGCGTCTTCATCTGAATGCCCTTCCTAATCCTCCTATAATTCATCCTTATACCGCGAATATCATGCCTAACAGTGAACAATAGAGCCTTCCCAGCTCCGCGATCAATAAGCAAGCAGTCCACAGTATCCTCGTTAATATCGATGATGAGCTTATTAGCATGCCTAGATACCTCGACTTCCTTGCGGACAGTCAGGAGGAGGTATATGCCTCCGTCGTCCACGAGGATTCTTGAATTCTTTAATTCGCCCTCCTTGATCATCTCCTCGGCGTGCTCGTATTCCATGACGAGGAAGGTCATGTAATCGCCGGATCCCTTTGAGACCCTTAGTAAGCTGAATTGGTGGAGCTTCTTGAGCCTATACGTATCAACGTGGAGCTCAATAACCTTATTCTCTCCGATGCTGGGCGGGGAGGGGGGCGAGATCCTTCTCTTTTGCCTCTTGGGTAGTTTTTGCCACTTCCTCAGCAGTTTTCTGTAGCTCTTATACATTGCCAGTGCCCTCTTGTACGCTTCCTGCACGTACTTGCTGTGGAGGTGGGGGTATCTCCGCCTTAGGTATTCGTAGCATGCTTCGTGTGCCTTCTTTCTGCTCCTTATGTCCTTTTTCATGACTATTTCTAGGGCTTCCCTCAGCATTTCTGTGTAGTCTTTTAGCAGGCTTATCAGCTCTCTCTTATCCCTCTTTGTCAGCGGTATTAGTTTTAGCTTTGCCGTCTTCTCTATCTTCTCTATCCTACTCGTGCCTGGAGCGCCAGGAGTCTGCGTGTCATGGTTATTGGTCAGGGGCATCACCTCCTAGGCATTGGTTTGCGGAAAGTTTCGACAGATAGGTGAAAGGTTGAGAAGGAGCGGGAGATGCGGTTGGCGTGCTGTCTGGTTAGCTGGGTGCACTATGTTTGAGAGAAGGAGGTGTGTCCTAGGTTGTGATTTGCGAGGTGGGGTTGTATAGGGGAGGGGCTTCTTGGTGGTTTGTTGTTGGGGGCGTATAGTTATTATCTTTGCCTTTGGGGTTATTTAAGGCTTTTCCTCAGTTTTCTGACGAATTTTTAAATGTATTTGTTTAAAGGTTCATCAGTTTTGTGAGGAATTTGTAATACTATTTAAAGTTTTTCCTCACTTTTCTGAGGAATTCTTTCATTGAATACATTTAAAGATTCGTCAGTAAAGTGAGGAATCAGCAGACTATTTAAGCCTTTTCCTCACTTCGCTACAGAATGTTTCGGCGAATACGTTTAAAGATTCGTCAGAAGACTGACGAATCTTTAAATGATGACTATTATTCAATCGAGCCGCTTTGTCATAGACTGCCGCTACAATGATTGCTGAAGAGTCCGTCAGGTGGTTTAGCAAAGAATTTATTCAGAATTTGGATCAGCAAGGGTTGCGTATTAATTACGTTTTTGTATTGATTATACTTCATATAATTTGTATTATTATGAGCGGTGCAAAGTTTTGAGAAAGACGCTGCTCCTAGCCCTCCTCTACTTAACATGGCTAATACCAGTCACCACGTTGCTTCTGGCACTAATCCTAGGAATACTGAAAGCAGACCCCCTATACATGATCCCAGTAGTCATAGCATACACAGTTATCTGGATGATGATAGCGGACAAAATACTAACAAAATACGCAATACCAAGAGCAAGCAGGAAGACGGCGGAAAGAATCTCAGAGATATTCAGGGTGAAGAAAGTCGATCCCAGACTAGCATATTTCGTGGACAAATGGCTGAAAGGAGGAAAAACGGGAATAAAAGAGGAGAGGCCGAGGGGGATAACACTAAAGAGGGTAACCTTGCCAAGCACTGGAAAGGTGAGCGGAGTCGCAGAAATATACGAGGAGATGATGCGGATCGCTCCGGAGGTGAGAGAGCTCTACGAAAGGAGCAGGAGGTTGTTCCAGAGAGAAGAAGGGGGAGAAGCAGGGGAAGCGAGGCGGGAAAGAAGAGAAGAGTTGTCCGCTGAACGCATGTCCGAGCAAGTTAGGGAGCACGTGGAGGCTGGTGCGGAGGTAAGCGAGGTTCTCAGCAGGTTTGATGATTTGTCGATGATTTTCTCCCGCAGGAGTAAATGTTTTCTGACGAATGCTTTCAGACTAAGGGAGTTTTCGATTAATGAATTGGCGGAGGTGTGCGGTGCTCACTGGCTTACCGTTAGGCGGTGGTTGCAGTCGGCCTTGCGGATGGGTTTAGTATACGTGTGCGGGGAGAGGAGGAATAAGTACTGCATAAATGCGGAGCGTATTAGGGAAATACTCTCTCTATTCCCACGCGAATGATGTGGGGATAATCATGAAGGAGATATACGTCTCACCGGAAAAACGTAGTATTTTATGGATACGAATCTCGCGGGATCTAGCTTGGGGTTACGTATTGGTTGGGCGGGCTAAAAATGATGAGAAGCGACGAAAATACTAGAGCTGAAAAGAGCATTAGATAATCATCAACAGTCTTTGAGGGCACAATTTATTTCACTGAAGATTTATGGGCGCATCATATTAAGAGGGAATGCTACTCTTTAGTCTGTGAGGATATGAATACTCACAGACCTGTAGGTGTTATTTCGATCTT
>JAHKLF010000217.1 GCA_029856615.1 Candidatus Njordarchaeota archaeon | reverse complement strand
GTTGATTTATACGGTGTTTCTGAATGTTTATATGCTGCAACCGAATTGCCCCCTAATGTAACTAAGCAAATGCAATATATGCCCGAGACGAATATTATGTTAATTAAAAAAGAGAATAGTGAAATTATCAACATATTTGATGCAAAATCTGGAGATCGGGGTGAGGTATTATTAACACCGTTATTCGATTATATGGTGCCAAATTATCCCTTATATGATATCATTGAAATAGTTAATGATGAATCCCCATTTGGTTTACCAACTTTAAGAGTTCTCGGCAGAAAAGGAATTTCCATTGATATGGAACTGAAGACATTAGGTCATATTAGAGGATACTATTCAATATATGTCAGAATTATGGGAATAATAATCGACGGATATGAGTATACACGTCTTCTTGGAACAAAATTTGGCACAGATCATATCACGTTAATAGAAGAGAAAAAAGGGCGCGTTATTCTGCGAACATATACTGAGAGATTCGTTGCAAGAGAAGATCTGATAGAGGCTATAAGAAAAGATAAAAAATTATATTACCTATATGATGATATAAAGAATAGTTTATTAGATGTCGAGCTAATCGCTGATCCGCAAGTCATAAATGAAGTTAAAGAATATTACTATACACGTTACGGATCACAAGCAACAATACCTCGGATAATTATACTTAGACGTGAGGAATAATGCTTCGTTTTATTATAGTAGCTATAACTATTACAATGATGACTCCTATAGCTATACTACTAATAATAGTAAGAAAGGCGTATAGTGCATATAAACTAGCACCACTAAAAATGAAAGAATTAATTGCATTCATAAGTATTCTATACCTCATATTTACTTCGCTAGGAAACTTATCTACATCTAAGTCCGTAGCTTTTTTCTTTTTCGAATCCTCCATAATTATTTTAACAATAATGGCTATACTAGCTTTTTTATATTTTAGATTATTGCGAACCGAAAAAATCGCACTTGAGATACTTATAATTTGTTTCCTGATAATATTCTTAAAAGTTATTTCGCTTATTTCTAATCCCATTCAAATTCATAAGCATGATGATATATTCGTCCGAGAAGCTGATCTTTCTATATACGGGGTAGTTGCATCAATAACTGTGCTAGCGCTAATATCTATTGAAGCTGGGCTATTATATAAAGATGCTAGCAGGAAGCCTCATGGGAAAAAATATTCACGATATCTATTAAATGCATATTCCATCGTAGTGATATTAGTACCACTGTATTTAGTAGGCAGTGTATTAGAAATATTTTCAATTTTTATTCCCTATCTACAAGGAGTATTGGTCAGTATGATAGCCTTATATTTAGCAATCGTTTTCCGTGAAAAACCAGAAAAACTTGTTTTATTACCAGTACACATACGAGGACTTCTATTACATACTTATGGAGGACTTGCAATTTTCAGAAAGGCCTTAGATCCCTCCTTCGAACGCGTTATAGCGCTTTCTTCTTCTCTAGTAGCCTCAATAATTGGATTGGAAACAGCAATTGAAGAATTACGGAAAACTTACATATTTAGAGTCCATCAACTTATAGAAACTACTATTATAATGTTTTTTGGTAAAATAACGGTTGGCACATTTGTTTTAAACAGGGATAATTCGGTTATACGGGCTATCTTAAGAAAAATAGTATTAGAATTTGAGAGAACTGTGGGTTACATCGATGAGGGCATGATTACTGATGAGGAAATAACAATAGCCAAAAAAATCTTAAATAGGTATATGGAATTTCTTAGTTAATGCATCTTTGATTTTATATCAATGTATAATTAGTTCATTCTTTTGAATATCCAATTTAGGATCCCATGTTAGGTATCATTCGCTTGAGAATTTAGAGAATTCTAGCATATTTAAACCACATATTATTTAATAAGGAACAGTAATTCTTTTAATGCGTCATTAACTGCTTGTATTTAGATATAGACTAATCGGTGAAGACTCTATGCTTAGAAGAGTCATCTTTAAACATCTGATAGTTCCAAAACTGGTCAAGGCTTATACCAAATGGTATTTTGAGACTAGGGATTGGAGGAAGGCTGATTGGCGTAATTGGGTGGCTGAGGAGTTTGAGAGGCTGAAAATGTCTCCATGGACGCTAAGACACTACCCACAGCTAAAAGACATAACATTCGAAGACTTACCCAACCTCCCCATAACAGAGAAATACAAGGAGGCACCGGAAGACTTCCCCGCCGCGATGACTTATAGAAGTACGGGTACCGTTGCACATAAGAAAATATCATTCACAAAGAATGATCTTAAGAAGATCGTATCAAGTTTTGGTAGGAGTATATGGTTAGTGAAAGGAGAGAAACAATTCAGAAATGGTCTATTTATGGGTTTTCCAGGCCTCGGTTCTGGAGTTTTCTTTAGTTATATTCAGTATATTTTTGCGAAGAAATCATTCTTCGTAATTGCTGGTCAGTGGAGAAAGTATGTACGCAAAATAATTAAAAAAGGCCCTTATGACGTTCTAGTATTACCAATACCTTACTTAGTAGATTTCGTAAAGAATTTCGATACTGATGTCTTTGAAGATATCGCGTTTTGGGTGACAGGAGGAGATGTCGTAACCGAACATATACGGAGATTAATCATTAATAGAGGCATAGAGCTTGATAAAATTTTCTATCCGGTTGACGGATATTTAGCATCAGAATGCGTTGGAATAGGAATAGAACTCCCTCCGACGATTACTAATGCTTTGCAGTACATACCAGAAACAAACATTGCATTAATAAAGAAAGATGATGGTCGGGTAATTAATATATTCGATGCAAAACCGGGAGATCGAGGAGAAATCCTAATAACCCCCCTCTTCGAATATATGGTGCCAAATTTTCCTTTATATGATATCATTGAAATCGTAAGTGATGAAACAAAATATGGACTACCCGCCCTCAGAGTCCTTGGTAGAATAGGTGTTAGAGTTGATATGGAGCTTAAAACCTTAGGACACATCCGAGGATACTTCTCAATGTATGTTCGTGTCATGGGGATCATAATTGATGGCTTCGTTTATACCAATTTACTAGGCGAGAAATTTGATACTGATCATGTAACATTAATACACCCGAGAGGTAACAAGGTTATCATGCGTACATATACCGAAAAGCCTATTTCTAAGGATAGTTTGTTAGAAGCAATAAAGCGAGATGAAAAAATATATTATTTATATGACGATATAGTAAACGAATTATTAGAAATAGAAGTAATACATTCTCCCGAAGTATTAGATGAGATAAAAGAATATTGTTACACTAAATATGGACCACAAGCGACATTACCTCGCATGATCATTCTGGAGCGTGAAGAATAATGATCATTGCCTTCTTAGGGGCATGGGTGAGTGCATTAAGTTTACCACTAGTTTTCTTATTCAAGGTTACTTGGGATGCATTTCGTAAATATCATTTAAGTCCTTTCTTAGTGGCCAATATAATTACTTTACTGGGAATACTTT
>JAHKLF010000216.1 GCA_029856615.1 Candidatus Njordarchaeota archaeon | reverse complement strand
GGGATTTGAGATCGTGCCGGAGTATGTGGAAATAGTTCCCGCGGAGAAGCCTTTACCGATAGATATCTTCCAGAAAACGACAGATTTGAGTAAACGTATAAACTATAGAACATTAGACTTAAGGGATCATGAAAATGCAGCGATTTTCATTATAAGATCGATTATCCTAGATGGTTTTAGAGAGTTTTTAAAAAACAATGGGTTCATTGAGATAAATACTCCAGTCATAGCGTTATATGTAGCAGAGGGCGGAGCTAATGTTTTTAAAATTGATTATTTTGGAAGAGAGGCTTACCTAAGACAGAGTCCTCAACTGTATAAACAATTAATGGCAGGTGCCTTCGAAAAAGTATTTGAGGTAGGACCTGCATTTCGAGCAGAGCAATCATACACAATTCGTCATTTAACAGAATTCATATCTCTAGATGTCGAAATTGCATGGATTACTGGTGTGGATGACCTATTAGATCTTATTGAAGATATAATTATCCATATCTTCAGAAAATTGAGACTAGAGGGTAAAAAATATTTCGAGCTGCTCAACATGGAGCCACCTAAAATCCCAGAAAAACCTTTTCCGGTCATGAGCTATAGAGAAGCCTGTTTATTGCTCGAAAAAGCAGGTATCCCGCTAGAAGGAAAGGAAATCCCTCATACCGGAGAGAAATTTTTATGGAATCACATAAAATCTAAATATGATCATGATTTTTTGTTCATAACCGACTTCCCATGGGACATAAGACCATTTTATACAATGAAATATGAAGGAAGAAGTAGCTGGGGAGAAATCTTAACTAAGAGTATGGATCTCCTATATCGAGGTATGGAAATAGCAACAGGAGGTCAAAGGGAACATAGGTATGACATTTTAGTCCAGCAAATTAGGGAAAAGGGTCTTACACCGATCAGATTTGGATACTACCTAGAAGCATTTAAATTTGGAATGCCTCCTCACGGGGGATTTGCCATAGGATTAGATCGATTAACCATGCTAGTCTTAGGATTAGAGAATGTTAGAGAGGCTGTTCTTTTCCCGCGTGATCCAGAGCGAGTTATACCATAGCTCACATTTTTAATATTTATGAGGAGTTATTAAGGATGATAACTTTTATCAAATCAAATCAGAGTTGTCTTTAATTACAATTGATGAGTAATTGGGGTTCGGAAAAGATGTATTTCCTAGAAAAAGTCATGATTAAAGTTCCGGTCAGGCCAGATGAATTAAGACCTTCTGAGGATATGGATACTGTGATATTAAAGATACTTAGAAGCGAGTTAGAGGGATCAGTATGGGAGAATATTGGGCTTGTATTAGCTGTAATTGATGCAAAATCTAGTGATATTGGGAGTATCTTATACGGGAGCCCCAATGTTTTCTTTGATGTTGAAGCCACGTTGCTTGTGTACAAGCCTTTAAGTGGCGAGATTATAGAGGGCGAAGTAGTAGATGTTGCTCAGCAAGCTGTATATGTTAATCTAGGATGTATTGATGCTTTTTTGCCGACTCCAAACTTATTCGCGGAAAGATGTAGATTTGACGCTAAAGAGAGAATTTTGAGAGGGGTTAAGTCGAAGATTGTTATTCAGAGAGGGGATCTAATAAGAGCACGTATAATAAAGAGAGAATATAGAATACCAGAACTCTTACCCCCTCTTGCACGGGGCCCTATAGTCAAACCGGCTGTTGAACATAGGCCGAAAAGCGAGATACGAGTTATACTCAGAGCGAGGGATACAGGATTAGGCCCCCTAAAAGTACTCGAGCAAGCAAGAAAAGAAGTAATTGAGAAATAATGGTATCACTTCTCTTTCGCGGCTATTTTGTCCGCAACTGCTAAGATTCCAAGAGGAGCTAATATTGTAGTTAAAACAATCAAAAATAGTGCGTCGATTTTTCCCTCCGGTGGTGCGCGTTTTATCTCTCTTTGGACTTTTAACATTATCGCGGGGCAATTTATAGTACCTTCTTCAATTAGCTCTCCTTTCTTCATTCTGAATGTAATGGTGGAATCGGGAATTTCGTATATTCCATCTTTTTTGAATTTAATTATTAGCCAGTGAGCAAATACCTGATGTCGTTCAATGGTGCTTATTTTTGCAGAGATATTGTATCCCTCTTCAGTTTCGTGCAATTTTGTCTCAACAATTGGGCTTTCATTAAACGATGAAATAATAATTATGTCGGATGGCAAAATGAGAAAGAATGATATATTAATTAATGTCCATGTGGTAGGATTGCTTATAACAGTGCTTAAGTTTACTACATCGCCGACGTGAATCGTCGTAGTATTTATGATTCTTATCGCTATGATTTCTTCCTGTACGGGGGCTAAATATTGCGAAGAATTTAACGAATATAATTTTATACGAAATGAAGCTAAGATTGCTAGGTTCAAAAGGAGCATAATCATTGCAATAGAGTATATCAGTGTTTTTTTAGTGAGCATTTTTAATCGACCTTACGTAAAATCTTTATCAAAGTTTCGCCATTTCGTTTTATTCTTTCTAAGAATCCCTTCTTAACCAATTTATCAATCAATTCATAAACTTTTTCTTTAGTTGGTGGTTTGGTCCCCGTAATGTAAGCATTCTCAATAGCACGGGCCCATATTTCTTCTGGGTACAGAAAAGTACTTTCTCTAAAGAGAAGTAGAATATTTCTTTCCTCCTCAGAAAGCTCCGTGGGCATAGAAGGCGTTTTCTTTTCAATGAGCTTACTAACCAGTTTATCGATTAAAGATATGGGCGTATAACCATAAAGTTCGGCCAGTAAACGAATAGCGTGTTGAAAAAATTCTTTTCGCGATGAAAATGTCCCTTTTTCAATCAGTTTATCTACGAATTTAAGTAGCTCGTCAGATATATCGATTTTTATCTCCACCATTAAAATCCCCTATATTCTGATAGGTTCTTCAGGAGCTTTCGATAATCTAATAGCTTTTGTCTTCTTTATAACAATATCATCTTCGAGTCTAATGCCACCTTCGTCTCTTAAATAGATAGCTGGCTCCACGGTTAGTGTCATATTTTCTCTAATAATCTGCTTTGGATCCGCTAGAAAACTCAAAGCTGGGCCAACATCATGTACTTCGACACCTACTGGATGTCCCAATCCATGAGTAAAGACTTCTTCAGGATTGTAGCCTTCATTTTTTATGATTTCCCGGGCCTTACTATCTGGTTCTCTAGCGGGGATACCATCTCGCATTATGCTAATACTTCCATCCTGAGCTTCTCGAACAATTTCATATATTTGTCTGAATTTAGAGTTGACATTAGATGTAAAGAAAACGCGGGTTATATCAGCACACATTGATGCAATTTTTATTCCCATGTCAATGTAACCTATTTCACCATTTCTCAACTTCTTATTTGATGTAGTATGATGAGGGTTGGCACTATTTTCTCCAAATGCGACAATTATATCAAAGGATGGTGATCCAATCATATAAATCTCTTTATACAGTTCTGCAGCAACCTCTTTTTCTGTCAT
>JAHKLF010000215.1 GCA_029856615.1 Candidatus Njordarchaeota archaeon | reverse complement strand
GAATTGTTTCCATTAATTTATGCAATGTTGATTTATTATATCGGAGTGACTCTCTTCTTCCATATTTTCGGAATAAAATATTACATAGTAATCGGAAGAGACATGTCCCTATATGCGTTAGTGGGGGGGATATCGGCTTTTTTCTCAGTTATAGCGCCACCGTTCTATGGATATATCTCTGATATAATTGGTCGTGATAAACTACTTGTCATAATGATATTCGTGAGAACGATATACATGATAATGTTGACTATTATATGGGATCCATTAATCCTAACAATACTGTGGGTATTACCTATATGGGCAGGAATACAAGTAAGTGCAAGGGGATTAGCAACGGATATTCTAGGAGATGAAAGAGCTGGTAGAGCTCAAGGGACTTTTTCCATAGCGAGGAATGCAGCGGCCATAATAGGCTCAATTACATCTGGTATCCTAGCTGATTTTCTACATGCTAGTGAGAATATTCATAATGCTTTTCCAGTTCTGCTACTTGGTATTATACTATGTGCGGTTTCTGGCGTTATTGTTCTAATAAGAGTAGTGTTACTGCGTAATAAAGTATTACATGGGAGAATTAAATAACTGTATTACATGATAGATTAGTAATTGGGTTAATGGAGAAAACTTCCTTATAAAACGGGCGCATCACAATGGCAACGCCGTTTAGTTCTCTAGCAGAATTATGCGAAAAATTGGAGAAGATTAGTGAGAGGATCCCAAAAATTACTCTCGTTGCAAATTTTATAGGTTCTCTTGCTGAACAAGAAATAGCTCCCGCTGTAAGAATGATAATCGGTAAAATTTTTCCGGACTGGAGCCAAGAAACTCTAGAAGTATCATGGGGCACAATAATAAAAGTTATTAAGACCCTAACTAGGGCAAGTAAAGAGGAAATGCTAGAAGCATTTAGTAAAACTGGAGATCCAGGAGAAATGGCTAGAATGCTCTTAGAGAAGAGAAAAGTAATCCGTCAGTTAACATTAATGGATGTAACAAGTGGGAAATTGACGATTCTTGATGTTTATAATCAGCTCAAAGCAATAGCAAAAATTAAGGGAGAGGGCAGTCGAGAAAGGAAAGAAAGCATTTTAGAGACATTATTAAGTCGTGTTTCACCAATGGAAGCTAAATATATCGTGAAGATAATATTAAGCGAGATGAGACATGGAGTTAACGAAGGGCTTATGGAAGAAGTAATAGCAAAATTAGCTCACGTGCCTCTTGAACTTGTAGAGAGAGCACACATGATGATTGGGGACATCGGTGAGGTAGCATATATTGCAGTTAAAGAAGGCTATGAAGGACTAAGGAAAGTGAAAATGAGGCTATTTCATCCAATAAAACCGATGTTAGCTCAGCAAGCAGAAAGCGTGTTAGAAGCGCTAAAAGAACATGGAGGCGTAACAGCATTCGAGTATAAATTAGATGGAGCGCGCGTTCAAATCCATAAGAAAAATAGTGAAATAAGAATTTTTAGCCGTAGACTGACAGATGTAACGCAGAGTCTTCCTGATATTGTTGAATTAGTTAAACGAGAGATAGAGGCCAAAGAAGTGATCGTGGAGGGTGAAGTAATAGCTGTGGGAGAAAATGAGAAACCGTTACCATTTCAATTTTTAATGAGGCGTTTCAAGAGAATACGTGAGATTAATAGGCTAGTGAAAGAGATCCCTGTTAAACTGTATTTATTTGACTGCTTATATGTTAATGGAAAATTGATGATTGATGAACCGTATACGCGGAGATGGGAAGTGTTAGAAGAGATTCATGGAGGAATACCTTTAGTACCAAGAATCATAACTAACAATGCAAATGAAGCCCAAAAATTCTTCGAAAAAGCGAGAAATGAAGGGCATGAGGGGCTCATGGCCAAGAAACTGGATAGTGAATATACGCCAGGGATGCGGGGTAAAAAATGGCTGAAAATAAAAGGAATCTTGGATACTCTTGATCTAGTCGTCGTAGCCGCGGATTGGGGATATGGAAGGCGTAAGAATTGGTTATCTGATTATTATTTAGCAGCTCGGGATGAGATATCTGGAGAGTTTTTAGTGATAGGTAAGACTTTCAAAGGATTAACGGATGAAGAATTTAATGAGATGACAAAGAAGTTATTGGAATTAAAAATGGGAGAAAGAGGAAGAACTGTTTTTGTAAAGCCAGAAATTGTAGTAGAAGTCGCATTTGATGAAATTCAAAAATCTCCTAAATATAAGTCTGGATACGCTTTGAGGTTCGCTAGAATAGTAAAAATAAGGTATGATAAAAAACCGGAAGAAGCGGATACGATTCAAAGAGTGCAAGAATTATATGAAAAGCAATTTAAGTCAAAAGCAAAAGAACCACGATAAAGCGATAATATAAGCTTCGAAGATACCAAGCATCATACAAAATCCTGAAATTATAATTCGTTAAGCGAGTGATAAATTTTTGGTAAGGCAATTAAATTTTAAATTGAAGGATGTTGTGATAATATTATTGCATTAGTGGACGTGAAGGGGCCGTAGTCTAGTCAGGGAGGATGCCGGACTGAGATGTTTGTATCTCCCGGACTCGGGCTCCGGTGGTCGCGGGTTCGAATCCCGCCGGCCCCACCAATTTATCTTTTAAACGCCACTGAGGCTTCTTTAATAAAGTGAAGCACTAGTGTAACCATATTCTCCAGATCTCTTAGATCAATGATTGATGCAGCACTATGGATATATCTCGCTGGAACGCTAATTACACCTGCAGGTATACCACCTTTTGTTAAGTGAATTGCTCCCGCATCCGTCCCTCCCACTACAGCCTTCTTGAATTGATATGGAATATTATTCTCCTTAGCCGTCTTCACAAGTAGTCGAACTACTCTTGGATGAGCAATAAGCGCTCTATCTGCTATCGTAATTGCAGGTCCCGCTCCAAGACTTGTTGAGATTTTATGCTCGGGAGTTCCGGGAGTATCCGCCGCTGCAGTTCCCTCTAACGCTAATGCTACATCGGCTTCTATTTGCCATGCTGCTGTTTTAGCACCTCGTAGTCCCACCTCCTCCTGTACAGAGGCTACTGCTATGATGTTATATTCCGAATTCTGAACTTCTTTCATCACCGTAATTAGTGCAGTTAGTCCTGCTCTATCATCAAATGCTTTGCCCAGTACTCTATATTCACTGAGCTTTGTAAATTTCGTGTCAAATACGCCTACTGATCCTATTTCTATTCCCGTATCAAATACTTCTTCCTCAGAAGCTGCCCCTATATCTATAAATAGTTGATCTAAAGGTATCGCTTGTTTTGTTTCTTCAGGTTTTAATAGATGAGGCGCCTTAGCCCCTATATACCCCTTGACATAGCCCTTAGAGCCCTTAATCATCACCTTTTGTCCGTATAATATTCTTGGATCGACTCCTCCTAACACATGGAATCTAAGAAAACCTTTTTTATCGATATGTGTTATTAGAAATCCTATCTCATCCATATGAGCATCTAACATTATTACTGGTAAGTCTTCATT